>NZ_DAHVNP010000071.1 GCF_027319265.1 Ferrimicrobium sp.
GGCGAAGATGTCGAGATTCTCGCCCAACGAGTCAGGGTCTACGAGGCCGCCAAAGCAAAGAACCCAAAGCGTTGGATCCAGGGCAACACCCGCAACTGGGACCCTGTTGTCTCCACCTCATTGGTTCCAGTGAATTCCGAGTCCAAAGCGTCGGCGGTGAGCTGATACCGACTAGGGTCTACAACATCCCCTCCCAGCAAGTACTCTGACGGGTTCCGACCACGGCCAGCATGGGCCTCAAGGATGCGCAACATTGGTGCAGAGGCGTCCTGTGCTTCGTCGAAGAAGACGACCTCAGCATCGATTGGTTCTGGATCAAGTGATGCCAGTTTGAGATAGACGCTGTGTGAGACGGGCATCGTTGACTGTGGGTCGATCTGGCGTTCCCATAACCGCTGAGCCTCCTTGATCAACACGTCTAGGTGGCTTGTAGCGTGCATCCGCTTTGCAAGAGTCTGAATCGGTTTAGGGATATGCCTGGTGGAAATCTCCATATCTGGAGATTTAGTAAACTCGTCGATCACCTGTAGTACCGGCGAGACTCCTCCACGCCATCCAGATCGCTCCAGCCGTAACGCTCGAGATACGTTGGTAAAAGATTGACGTAGGCGAGCCTCATTCTCGCTCATCTGCACAAGGGCCCCATACAGGCCTCCGTGAACCAGCCGAGAGGCAAAGATCGCCGACATTGGCGATGTTGTGCCTGGACAGCGTGACTGCCATGCGAGCGAATGGGCCGTACTAGCAGTCGTGTTGGATCCGAACCGTTTGCGTGCGTCTGTTGCTGCTCGTGCGTTAAAGGTAATGTAATGGATGCTCGTCTTTGCAAGTGGCCCATTTGCGAGCAAAGTAAGAGTAGTTGTTTTCCCCGTACCTGCCAATGCGTTGATGGCTAGGATGCGGTTGTGTCCACTCATTCCAGCGTCAAGAATGGCTTGCTGTTCAATATTTGACCTAACCACCACAGATACTCCATGGAAGGGTTATGATCGGGGTAGCCTTAGAGGCGAATGAGGTGCCATGTTGGACATGAGGGAGTATAGGGATGGGTGAGATCCACAACTTGAATGGCGATGCGAGACGGAAGGTCTCTACAAAAAGTGTACGAGGTACTCATCAGTTTAGTATTCAAAACGCTAACTTCCGGCCGCCTAAGGACTCTCTTTCATCTCCTCTTCAGTTGGTCGGTTGATCCAGACCTCGGCATTGAGGGTGGGAGGGGTTGGGATCTTTCTCACAAAGCGCTCGGGGTGGGTTTCATAGGCGTTGCGTAACACCTCAGCTCTTCGTTCGGTGATGACCTCTGCGTAGCCTTCGTGAACGTCAGCGGGCGTCATAAGCCCAAGGCCTGAGTGGTGATGTTCGTACTGGTACCAGGTGAAGAAGCGTTCAAAGAAGCTCCTCGCCTCCTCAAGGCTCCCAAAGCGCTCAGGGAAGTCTCCCCGGTACTTAAGGGTCTTGAACTGGGCCTCGGAGAAGGGGTTGTCATTGGAGGTATGGAGACGAGAGTGGCTCTTTTGTACCCCAAGGTTGGCGAGGAACTCAGCCACACTATGAGAGGCCATAGAGGCTCCGTTATCAGCATGGATCGTTAACTGGTTGGGATCGACTCCCTCTCTTGTGATCGCCTCACCCATGAGCTCTTGTGCCAGCTCGCTACTCTCATGATCCTCTATTCTCCAACCAACGATCGATCTCGAGTAGATGTCTAAGATCACATAGAGCTGGTAGTAGTTCCCCTTGGTGGGACCTTTGAGTTTGGAAATGTCCCACGACCATACTTGCCCTGGTCCCGTGGCTAAAAGTTCTGGCTTGACTCTGGCGGGGTGGGTTGCCTGGCGTCTCCTCTCTCGTGTTTCACCAGCCTCTGCCAAGATCCGATAGATCGTGGGTACCGAGGCCAGATAGATCCCCTCATCGAGCAGGGTGGCATAGATCTCCCTGACGGATACATCACAGAAGCGCTCCGAGTGACAGACCTCGAGAATGTGTTCTCGCTCGGCATCGCTCAATCTTCTTGGACTGGGCTTTCTCGGCTTTGGTTCCCTCACCGGGGGATCGACCAGGTAGTAGTAGCTTGATCGCGCGATTCCAAGACACTCACAGGCAGCGACGAGACCGATGATCTCGGTCAGTTCTCCTACCCCCTCGACGATGGCTGCGTTGGCTCTCTTTGATCCTCGGCGCTCCCTAGCGAGAGCTCTTCTAGCAGCGCCGACAATTTTCCCTGGACTTCAATGACCCTCCGAGACTTTTCGAGCTCAGAGCGAAGTCTCTCATTCTCATGTTCGAGCTCTCTCACCCTGGCCCGGAGAGGATTAGCCTTTGGTCCACGCTTTCGAGAGAGCGCCTCTGCACTCTGTTGGTCAATCACCCGACGCCATTCGGTGATCTGAGACGAGAAGAGTCCCTCTCGTCGTAAGAGCTCACCCTTTCCTCCCTGAGGGCAAGCATC
The DNA here is from genome assembly GCF_027319265.1 of Ferrimicrobium sp. Lineage (NCBI taxonomy): Bacteria > Bacillati > Actinomycetota > Acidimicrobiia > Acidimicrobiales > Acidimicrobiaceae > Ferrimicrobium > Ferrimicrobium sp. Next base: position 2,456 of record NZ_DAHVNP010000071.1, read on the forward strand.
GTATTCTTTCAAGATCCTCGCCTTGTAGCTCGGGGAGAGCACCCGTCTCGTTGCCTTGGGTGGGACCGTCACCTCTTGGGTTGTTTTGTCTTGCACCGTTTCATCGTAGGTAGCCATTCCAACATCTCTGCCTTCTCGCCCTCATTGATTTATTTTTTAAGCCGCGCACACACTGATACTGAGACCTAGGGCTTGGAGTGACTGATGCTGGCGACTTCAGTTCACTTAGTCTTACATAGTCGTGGTTTGCGACATGCCGCTTGCTTTGGTAACCATGTCTAACCCACCATACCCAATATTGCGGGTGGAAGGCCCCTCGTGCCCGGTCCATATCCGCAACGCGGCCTCATCCAACCGGCCAGACGATGCATGACAGTTTGCTTCTATTATTAAAACGTCGACCACGCTTTAATGATAGCATTGATGTTTGAGTAATCATCGCTTGACCAGTGAGACAGACATGCCTGTTCATAACGATGAATTGTTTAAAGCTTCGTTACCCCCAATGCATCAATGTGATCTCATGCTAGGGAAGTATTTATACTATTGGCTACGGATGATATGTTTCGTCATGTTGGCTATTCAACAATATGGAGTCCAAGATATGCAAGAATCGTGGCAGCGACAACGGTCCCTACCATGTTGAGAATACCAAGGGAGATGGAATCCGCGTTTGCAAGTGTAAGGCTTTCGAAAGTGAGGGTAGAAAAGGTAGTGTATGCTCCGATGAAGCCATCACCGATGGCGATTGTATCTTCAGTAGATAGTATGTTTCGTGTAGCCAATCCAACGACAATGCCCAAGATGAGTGCCCCGCTTAGGTTGATTACTAGGGTTCCAACTGGAAAGTCACTAGCGAGGCGGCCCATGATGGCACGGTCTAAAAGATAGCGACTGATTGCACCGAGAGCACCAAAGATGGCGACGAGTAACCATGCCATCTGCTACTCATAAGTAGTTGAGGTGGTTTGAATGCGTAGAGTTGTCGCCTTCACACCGGCCTTGCTCAGTGTATTGGCAAGAATGTCGAGTTTCTCGGAGGTGTCAGAGAGGAGAATCGCTGCTCCTTCGTCATCGGTCATCGATAGGAGGGTCTGGTGATGAAGGCGATGATGTTTGCCGAAGCCGTCGATTGCGCGAAAAGCTGATGCGCCCGCCACCCCTAGTTCCAGAGCTTGGCGGATGATGAAGTCTGCTGCTGAATGATGTTGGATGCGATCTGACTCGTTGACGAAGACGATGAGTAATTCGGTATTCATTTGGTTCGATGCTCCTTGGGTTGCTTATGAGTGCTTGTGGGGGTTGCGTGAGGTATGCAATAGATAAGAGAGAGTCCTATGGGCTACTAGTCTGCTTAGTTCGTCGTCAGACCCCCTCGTCTATACCAGAGACGACCAGTTACACGGCCGATGATGGCTGCGGCGACTCCAGCAGTGATAGTGATAATGGCATAGAGAATCGCGCTCAAAAACCCAAGGTGTGAAATTTCTTCAGCGATTGCAACGGCCAAGGTTGAGAGCGTAGTGAGTCCACCACAGAATCCTGTAGCGATGAACAGTCGCAGAAAAGGACCAGACCGTAGCGAGACAAGGGGTAGCAGTGTCAGTGTGATGCCGATGACATACGCGCCGCCGATATTGGCTACGAATATTCCCATCGGAAAGCGAAGCGAAGTTCCGAGATGAATTTCAAGCCAATATCGGAGGAGAGCGCCTAATGCGCCTCCGAGTGCAATCGGTCCAAGTCGAGTTAGTAACCGCATGGAAGCACCGAGTCATTAAGGTTGTGGTCATCGAGTAACAGAGAATTGTGGATCAAGCTCATGCCTTTGTTCGCAGGAAGTCAGGGAGTGTTGTAGCCGTCCATAAGAGTATACCCTATGATTTCTCCGATCCTACGTGTTGTGTGAATGGTGAGGTAGTGTAATAACTATTCGCTACGATATCTGTTACCCGCTAGCACCTCTGGGCTCGTAGCTTGCTGCTATTTGGAGTGGGTGGTCGATGTGTTGTTATGGGTACACCACTATTGCCTAGGACGGTTAGCTGATGTTGCTTTGGGTCAGGATGTCTCGTACAAACTCGAGGTCGTGAGTCGTTAACCGGATCGATCGCAAGATCAATGATGGGCTTTTGGGGTATAGTTTAACCTGCTATGATATAGTACTGTACATTAGCTGCTGCGAATGCATCGTATGCCGATTGTTTGTTGTTCAATGGTATTTGAACTTGTGCTATTCATTCTCGCTTCAAATATTTGTTTGATGGAATGCTATGAGTTCTTTTGCGTATTGTTGGTTGCTGCACTGGATTGTTAGGTTTGAGCGCGGGTTATTGCAAGCGATGGTTGGGTCATTGTTTACGCGATGTTCTGTCGGCGGCCGTTGCATTTGCAGTAGTTGTGGTTACTAATGTCGTAGAGTAACGAGGGTCGCGAAGGGCTAGGGACCTTGATCCATAGTTGTCATCTTGGGAATGCCAAAAAGGTGGATGCTCATTATTGACTCAGGTCGTAGTGGTTATTGCCTTGGTTGAGGGATTAGATTGTTGATTCGGTTCGGGTTGTTTCATGGATGACACAGCGTCACTGGCACTGGTCGAGATGCTAGGAATAATGGCTATCGTATTTGAGCCTTTCCGTGTTTACTGTTTGATTGAGAATTCACTTGGGTTCGAGGCGGTCGATGGTATCGATTGGGGCTTGCAGTGTACTAGCTGCTGTCTGGTCGGGTGTCCGCCAAACGTTGCCTAGATAGGCTGCTGTCTCCCAGCGCGGAAAGCCGAGGCGACTCCAGCTGAGGATATGGCCGAGAAGATATCCGGCGATCGGTGGACGCATTGAGAGTTCGCGCAGTTTGTTGAGCGGATGAAAACAGGGGATAAGGTTGGTTTCCATGGTTCGTGGTTGTTGTGATCTATGTTGTTCATAGACGGTAAAGATGATCTCGAGTAAGTGTTGATGACTGTTTGGGTCAGATGCATCGAGCACAAAGGCAATACGATCTGGTTCGACATCCAGTCCAGTTTCTTCTAGGATTTCTCGGCGTACACACGAACCTGCGTTCTCTCCTTCACGCGGAGTGCCACCCGGGAGCACCCATGTGTCGTCTTGATGCTTACACAAGAGGATGTCCCTGTCACGAATTACCATTGCGGAGCACCGCACGATAGCTGTTGGCGTTCGATCATTCATTGAGCCTCCTTAGGCGATTGGTGAAGTGGGTCCTCGTCATAGTTGATGGGTATGATGTGCCGAGATCACGAGGGGTGTGGCACGTCCGGATCGCAAGGTTGTTTAGACTTGTTGGGTAGTTGTATGCATTCTGGGGCCGCTCGAGTGACCTTCACCTGGAGTAAGTCTGGGTTGGCGAATGGTTCGTGGTACATGAAATATGGAGTGTTCTGGAAGTCGACATCAGCGCATGCATGCCATAGTGTAAAGTGGGCCGACTAGTTCGATCGTGTGTTGATTAATCCGGGTATTAACCGATCGTTGAGGGGTTAAAGTGGTATCCAATGGTTCGCAAATCTCCCTATTGTTGTTCATTGCACTTTCCTGAGTTTTGCTTCTCCTTGTGCATGCGATGACAGAGGCGGAATTGTCTATTGTTGATGGTACATCAGTGCTTCTTGCCATCGCCACCTTGCTATCGGAAGTAGACGTAGTTGACTTTTGTATGGTTGGATGGGGAGTCCAGTTCTGAGGTGGCGCAGCCGCTTGAGGTGTTTTACGGTTGTCGATTGTGGAATTGCAAACCAGTCGATACGCAGCAGCAGTTTCGCCAACGCAAGTTAGGTATTCGATTAGGCAGGCTACAAACTCCGCCCTCACACTGTCCTGCCTTCCAAACACCACTCACGCTCCTACAGAGATTCCGTCACTGTAGGAGCCATTGGCCGAACTGGCGGTTTGGTAGGCAAGCTCCACTGCCTGCCTTCAGTATAGGTGAAGCCATAAGCAGAAACAAGTCAGTGGTCAAAATGGTGTAGGGGGTGGAACGTAGCAGGTGGAATACTCGAACCACTGCTGCATTGGGCGGTGACGGCGTAGGCGATTCACTCTGGGTTCTAGTTGATCAGATGACATCGGCTGTCTTGTATACGGGTGGTTGTGCCTGGATTTTGGATGGGCTGGCAGAGTTGGTAGGTTATTGGCGATATTGCGAGCGTCTCTGGCTGAGAAGTTCAGTCGGAAGGCTTCTCGCGCCCGGTCCACTTCGTTTGGAAGTTCACCCCTCCTATCCTGACCCCTGGCTCCTACGCCGCGTCGACTCTGGAGTAGTTCTCCAATGTAGTAGTCGCCGATGCTGGGCTGACCATGGATGGTCATCCACGGGAGAGCGACTCGTGGTTCTTACTGTCTGAGCTCTCGGCGCAGAGAGTACTGGTTCGGAACAAGAATCGATGGGTTGAGCTCGTGCGGCTCGTACTGTGCTTTCCAACAAGCAAGAACCCAATCATAAGTAAACCTAGCAGTTCCCCTAGCTCGCGGGAGGTAGTTGGCTTTCCTGTTGTTGGGTTCGAGTTTGATCATGGGGGCGGTTATCATACTTGGTCTAGCACCGCAGTTATCGACTCGATCGACTTCTTGGCTCTGTTGGATCGAGCGTCATAAAGCCTGGCGCTGAATACGGTGATGATTTCTCGCATGTCCTTGACGAGGTCTTCCTCGAATGAAGAGTTTTGACCCTGGTTGACAATGACTGCTTCGCACTCTTTGGTTTCGCACATCGTAAATACCAGCTCATTCCCGAATCTAAGGAGCCGATCTTTATGGGTTATGACCAGTCTCTGCATCTCGCCAGCGATAAGGCCGTCTATCGGTTGTTTGAGCCTCTGCTTCTGGTAGTTCTTTCCGGAGCCGAGATCAGAGATGACGTTGTATGTCCACCCTCGTGCTGCACAGTAGAGTTCTAGCAAGCGAATTTAGCGCCCTAGATCGTTTCTGGTCTCTGGAAGAGACTCGGGCGTACGCCACTGTTTTGTGGTCCGGCTGGCCTAGGGCCTGAACCTCATGGTTTGTATTTTTGTGAGGTGGTAGCGACGATTGCCTCCGGGAGTCTCGTCGGTCGGCTTGAGAAGCCCTTCTTGGCAGTCTCACCGTCTGCATGGAGACTCCAAGAGCCTTGGCTGTCTCGCTGAGGGTCAGCATCTTTCCCATTGCTACTAGATTAGCTCACGTTTGTTGAGCTAAACGGCTACCGGTATGAGCCCATATAACTTGAGAACGAAACGGTTGGTTTGCTCGCTGCTGCGCTACGATAGACCAATCCACCTCCAAGTTCATTCAATTGCTGCTAAGATGAGGAAACACGAAGGATGGAGTTCTAACAGGGCGATGCCAGTGAGAATGCCAGTGAAAACAGTTGCTAAGGGACTTGCCTTCACTGTGGGGTTGATGGGTTTGGCGGTTCTGCCCGGTCTTCCTATGCAGTGGAGTTTTCCCGTGCAGTTGACTAGCGCATCGAAGGCGACGCTAGATGCACAGGCAACCCAGCTCGCCCAGCAGATATCAGCTCAGTCGGATGAGATTCGTTTAGTGGCCGTTCAAGTGGGTACTGCACGTGCCCAGCTCGTTGTTGATCGCGCGAATTTGGCACGGGGCACTGCTCAACTAGACCAGGAGCGAGTTCGGATGACTGTAGAAAAGAACCTTCTCGTGCAGTTTGCCATCGCGAAGTTCACAGATGCGCCGGGTTCCAATACGGTCATCACCACGCTTAACACCGATCAGAATAGCGTCGCGGCTCAGTCAACCTATGAGAGTGTGGCAAGCGGCTATGTCGTGAACGTTATTACCAACTACCAGCGGGCCCAGCAGGCGGTTGCTGCGCTGGTAGCCTACGATGCGCATCAGGTGACGTCCGCGACTCAGGCGCAGCAGTCGCTCAGTCAGGACCTGGTATCGCTACAGTCAGGTGTCGCCAACGAACAGGCTACGTTGGCTTCGGTGCACGGACAGATCGCAATGTTGGTGCAGCAGCAACTTGCACAACAAGCCGCCTTGCTCCAACAGCAACAACAGGCTGCTGCTCAACAACGGGCTGCTGCCCAACAACAGTCGGTCGCGCCGCAACCCCAGGCCCAGGGTGCGCCGAGTGCCGCAGGGGTCAGTGCTGCGGTCTCGAGCGGAGGTGCTGGCAGTCAGTGGGGAGGATCGCCTGCGCCACCATCGACGCAGGCCTTTGCTGCGTTGCGTAACTGTGAGTCCGGGGGTAACTATCAGGACAACACCGGCAATGGCTACTACGGTGCCTACCAATTTTCTGCCTCGACGTGGACGGGACTCGGGTTTGCTGGGTTACCATCGGCTGCGAGTCCGGCCATGCAAAACCAGGCGGCTCAGGTCGAACAACGACAAGGTGGATGGTCGGCTTGGCCTGAATGTTCGCTAATTCTCGGTCTCGATTAGCAGGCAGGCATTCGCGAGTCTTCGCTCAACGAGTTGGGTCATATGGAGGTCTGTGCGGAGCACCGGATGACAACGTCATAGTGCCTACCTTCCTCGAATGAACGTAGAGATTGACAGGGGCGATCTATAGGGACTACGCTGGTTTCAAAGGGTGATGGAGTCCACCTTGCAACGCCGGTTAGGCTGATGACTCCTCTGCTGAGTTGAAGTCACAGGCTTGCCCTTGATAAGGGCTTGTTTAGGCAGAGGGTGTGTCGAGATGGAGGTGTTGCTAACCGGTGAGCGAGGTGCTGCTACAAGTCTGCCAAGTGTTGACTATCCTGTTGCTTTCGCCATTGATCCATGGTTTCATCGTCTTTGCTGAAGAGCGTGTTCAGGGGAACCGTGGACCCTCGATTGTGCAGCCATATCGAGATCTATGGAAGTACTTCCACAAGGAACAGTTGGTACCTACGACCGCGTCTTTCATCTTCCGGCTTACTCCGATCGTTGCCTTTGTCGCGATGATGATCGTGCCGATGTTGATCCCCGTTTTGACAAATTTCCCACTGCCACTCTCCAATATCGGTGACATACTCGGAGGCGGCCTCATTTTGACGTTGGCTGCCTTCTTCCTCAGTCTTTCTGGACTTGACGCGGGACACCCCTATGGAGGCATGGGTAGTTCACGGGAGTCGATCCTTGCAATCCTCGCCGAGCCGAGTCTGATCATGGTCTTCATCGGCATTACGCTGCTGGCAGAGTCGATGCTTCCCTTTGTGGTGAATCACCTTTTGGTTGCGAGCCTGGCCACTTACCTCAGCCCAGCCCACCTCTTCTTCGTGGCTGCGTTCCTGATCTTGTTGACGGTGGAAACTGAGCGCCTGCCAATTCACTCCTCGATTCATTACGAGGTCTACATGATCGGAGAGGCACGTATCCTCGAGTACTCGGGTCCGATGCTTGGCCTCATTCGGTGGTCATCGTGGATGAAACAGGCCATACTCTATACCATTTTTTTGAACGTCCTCGCCATCCCCTGGGGGCTCTCCTCCAACGGGTCGGCCCCGACGGTCGCACTGAGTGTGGTGGTTCTCTTGGGTAAATGGCTACTGGTCGCCGTCGTCATGGTGGTGGTGGAGACGGTGCAGTCGAGATTACGGTTCTTTCGGTACCAGGAGCCACTTGCTCTTGCCCTCGTGTTGGCGGTCCTGGCTGTGGTCGCAAAGCAGGTCTTATGAACCTGATACCGCACCATCCGATTGTCATCGCGGTCTTGAGCCTCGCACTCTTTGTCGTACTCATTCTGAGCTTTGCGATTCTTGGCTCACACTGGGTGCGCAACCATGTCTATGCCTTCACGGTACAGTCGTGGGTCATAGCGGCGATCTCGGTGGTGGTAGCGCTCTGGGGACATTATCCGTTGCTCTATGGCATCGCAGTGCTTACGATCGTCATCCGAGGCTTGCTGATCCCATTCCTGGTCATTCGATTGTTGGATCGGACGGGAGTCGGACGGGAACAGGCACCGATAGTACGATCGAGTTCGACGTTGGTCATCGGTGGTGTTCTGGTGATCTTGGCGTCGGTGATCGCGGAGGAGATCCACCACCAACTTCGCGGCATGCCAGCGATCGACGTACTCGCATTGACGGTGCTCTTGGGTGTCGAATTCATCGCCTTCTTGATGCTCACTCTACGAACCGAAGCACTGTCGAGCTTGCTTGGTCTCTTGATGATAGAGAATGGGGTTCTTGCTGGGTCGGTGATACTCGTGCCCGGGTTACCGTTCTTTCTTGAGATCGTTTTTCTATTCGACTTACTGATTATTATCGCCACCTATGCCGTGTTGGTTCGATCCATGCGTAGTCATCTAGGTGTGACCGATGTGCGTGTCATGAGGGAGCTCACTGGATGATTTGGATACTTGTCTTTATCATCTTGGCGGTTACTGTTTCGGCGGCACTGCTCTCCCTCGTCGCCCCTAGACCGGTCGTAGCGGAACTGGCGAACCTCACGGCGGCTGTGGTGGACCTCGTGCTCATCCTTTGGCTGTTGGTGATTGTGCCGAGTCGCGGTGTCGTCGGTGTTGATTCCCTCCTATTGATCGATCCATTTGGGGTGTGGGTACTGGTGTGTTTGGGGTTGGTCTATCTCGCAGCAACCGTGTACGCCCGCGGCTATCTGCGTGGTCAGGGGCGTTCCCCGCGTTCGTTGCGCATCTTCTATGCCTTGTTCGCCTGCTTTGCTCTGGTGATGATCCTCTCCCCGATTCAGAACAATCCTGGACTGTACTGGGTCGGGATCGACCTTACCACGTTGATCAGTGCCATTCTTGTCGGATTAGAACCGCACCGGCGCGCAATCGAAGCGGCTTGGAAGTATCTGGTCATCGTAGCGGTTGGGTTATCGCTTGCCCTGATCGGCACCGTTCTGTTCTATTTCGCTGGCACCTTTGTGCGAGGTGCCAGTTATTCGATGACGTGGGAGAGTTTCGAAGGTATTGCCCCTAAGGCGGATCCGACACTATTGCTGGTGGCCTTCTTGCTCGTCCTCATAGGTTATGGCACCAAGGCTGGTCTTGCTCCGATGCATACCTGGTTGCCCGATGCCCACAGCGAGGGTCCAACTCCAGTTTCTGCGATGCTCTCTGGTGGGCTCTTGAACTGCGCGATGTTGGGGATCGTGCGTTATCTCGGGATCTTGCGTCACACGAGTATGGGCGGTGATGCGAGCAGGGCCCTTGTGATTCTGGGGGTGACGAGCCTAGTGGTGGCTGCCTTGTTCATCACTCGCCAGCGAGGTATTAAGCGACTCGCGGCCTACTCGAGCGTTGAACACATTGGAATCATTGCTCTCGGTTTTGGCTTTGGTGGGGTGCTTGGCACGGTTGGCGCGCTATACCAGATGGTCAATCATTCGCTCACCAAATCCGCGGTGTTTTTTGGTGCCGGCAATGCTATTGAGTCCTATGGCACTCGCCAGATTGCTGGTATTCGTCGTATCGGGGATCGTTTTCCGGTCATGGGTGCCGCCTGGTTGGCAGCCGCGGTGGCCGCAGTGGGGGCTCCTCCCTTCGGTCTATTCTTGAGCGAGTTGACCATCGCTCGAGGTGGAATCGCGAGCGCTAACCCTTGGGCAGTTGGCATCATGGGTGCGGCTTTGATCGTCATCTTTGTTGGTTTCATGACCCACTTTCGCAAGATGTTCTTCTCGGGCCCTCGTCCAGACGCACCTGAGGTTGGTGCGCACCAGGTTTCACTTCCCATCACTTCAGTGGCTCCCATGGTTGTGGCCGTGTTGCTTGTCCTTGTGCTCGGCGTTTGGTGGCCCCATCCCCTTTGGGTCTACTTCACTCATATCGCCTCCACGTTTGGGGGTCGCTGATGAGTGCGTGGCATGAGATCTCTATTGATGAGCCCGGTGAACTTGTCTCACTCCTCTCCGAACTCGCTGTTGATCCGGAGCAAACGCCACGCACCTATCGGCGCTTGCAGGCGATCTGGGCACGTCGAGCTCCAGAGGGGATCGAGTTGAGCTATCTCGCCAGTGGTGGACAGCGTGAACCCTTCAAGTTGTGGAGACTGCTGGTAGCACCTGGCTCAAGTGTACCATCATTGGCTGTGCTCATCCCTTTGGCGGGCTCCTATGAACGCGAAATCGCTGATCTCTATGGGATCCGGTTCGAGGGATCGCCTGATCAACGGCGGTTCGTCTTGCATGGGGGTTCTCATGCCCCAGATGGATTTCTCGGACTAGATGGGAACTACTCTGATCCGTTTGCGTTTTCGCCAGCGCCAATGGATATGCCAGCGGTTGGGGGTGATGACCTACAACAGCTACGTTTCGGTCCTGTTCGTGCAGATGTGGTCGAGTCCGGGAGCTTTACCTTCTCCTACGCGGGCGAGGGTATCGTTCACTTGGAGACCAGACTTTTCTACAAACACCGAGGTATGGAGACTCGGTTTGAAGGGAGGCCGATCCAGGCCGGATCATTGCTCGCAGAACGCGTCTCGGGCATTGATAGCGTGGCTCATGCACTCGCGTTCGCGCTCGCCTGTGAAGATGCACTCCAACTCGAGGTCTCGACCCGAGCACAGCAGCTGCGTGTCTTCCTTGCTGAGCTAGAACGATTGTATAACCATCTACAGTACTTCGGCCTGTTGTCGAAGTTGACGACGTTGAAGGTGGCCGATGCCGAGGGACACTATCTGGCAGAGCTTGTCAAACAGCTCAACGCTCGGCTGAGCGGAGGTCGCTTCCTTCGTGGTCTGATTGTGCCAGGTGGGTTGCGCCGCGATCTTGTAACCGATGGAGTTGGGGATGTCTTGACCGAATTGGAGGAGCACGCGCGTACCTACCTCGCTGCCTTAGCCCGAACACGGAGCTATCTTGATCGACTTGAGACCACTGGCATGCTCAGCGCACAAGTCGCGCTCGCTCAGGGGGCCACTGGTCCGATAGAGAGAGCGAGCGGGCTTGATCGCGATCTTCGCCGCGACCATCCCTACAGCGGTTACGAACGGTACCACTTTGCAGTGCCGGATGCAACAATGGGCGACGCAAGAGCCCGAGCGCTGATCCGAGAGTATGAGATTTTTGCCTCCTTTGCCATCCTGGGCCAGGTGCTCACCCAGCTTGAGGATGGTCCGGTGCTGGTTGCCGATGATCGCAGGGGCTCGATGGAGGCTTTTCGCGGGATGGGTTGGGTAGAGGCTACTCGCGGGACTCTGATCTATGTGGTCTATGGTGATGGCGGATGCCTTTCGAGAGTGAAGATCAAGGAGCCATCCTTCTCGAACTGGCGTGTCTTTCCCTATACCGTTGATGGAACCAACATGATGGATTACGCGATCAACGAAGCCAGCTTTGGTCTTTCGTTGGCCGGGAATGATCGATAGGAGGTAGAACCGGTGTCGGTATGGACCTATCGTGGACTTCGAGGTGGAGTAAAGACTGTCGGATGGCCACTCGACGAAGTCTCTGGGATGAGAGGCCTGCCGGTGCCTGCCACCGATCGTTGTCCAGAGGGTTGCGATCGGTGTGCGCAAAGTTGTCCAACGGAGGCGATCATGATCGATGATGGTGTGGTAGAGCTCGACCATGGCGCCTGTATCGACTGCAATCTGTGCGTTGAGGTGTGCCCGCTTGAGGCCCTGACACGTCCGACCAGTCTGACCCGAGCGAACAGTGATCGAGATGCGCTGCGCCGTCGACACAACGTTGAGGTCGCTTCCCCCACGTTACAACCGACGAAAGAGCAGCGGCGGTTGCGTAAAAGTCTTTTTGTTCGCCATATCGACTGTGGCTCGTGCAATGGGTGTGAATCAGAGATCGCTGCGCTCGATAACCCCTACTACAACTTGCATCGATTTGGTGTGTTTTTCACCCCATCGCCACGATTTGCGGATGTGTTGTTAGTCACAGGGCCGGTGACGAGTCCCATGTATGACCCTCTGGTCTCGACGTATGAGGCAATGCCGGGACCGAAGTACGTTATCGCTACGGGTGTCTGTGCGATCTCAGGAGGAACCAACGGAGGTGGCTACAACGCACGCCGTGGTCTCGGTGGGGTTGTTCCGGTCGATCTGTGGCTCCCCGGTTGCCCACCACATCCGGCGGTCATCACTGATGCACTGCTCGCGCTTGTGGGGAGATCTTGATGAGCGTCCCCCAGGTGGCCACCCTTGGCATGGCGATTGCTGCAACCCTGTTGATTCTGAGCGTTGGCCTTCATCTCGTGCGCCTCTCTTCCTGGATGCCAGCGCTTGCGCATAAGGTGGTGTTGGTTGGCGTGCTCGTAGCGTTGGTCGCCGATATCGTTGGCCTGCCTAGCGGAACGAGCTCGCTGCATCTGTTCGTGCTAGAGAATCAGCCACTGGTGTGGCGTATGGATACCGCGGCGCTACTGATCTTGGCTCCCGCTTGGTTGGCTGTTGCGTTGGCGGTCGCGGTACGCCACAACCAGGGCGGTTGGTGGTCACTTGGTGTCGCGATTGCATTGCTTGGTGTACTCTGTCTTGCTGGGTTGAACAATGGTGCCTCAATGATCGTGGGCTGGGAGCTCATGAGTCTGGGTGGAGCGGTGATGATCCTTTCCAACCGATCCGATATGAACGGTTCGAAGGCGACATTGACGATGTTGGCACTGCTTGAGGTCGGCAGTGTCGCTCTGATCATGGCGGTTGCCCTGTTGGGGCCACACCTTGGATTCGCCGATTTCCGAGGCGACTGGGCCGCGCGCGGCGTTGTGGTCTCCTCCATTATCGGGCTGCTATTCCTGGTGGGTTTTGGAGCCAAGCTGGGGGTCGCGCCGCTGTATGCATGGGTGGCAGAGGCGTACGGGTCTGCGGATGGACCGACCGGTGCTGTCCTTTCATCGCTCATTCTCAACACCGCGTACTTCGCCTTGGGCCGCGCGTTGCTGCGATGGTTGCCCGTTCACGCGAGCTCGACGCTATTCCTCGGGGTGACGGTCGCAGCTCTTGGCATGCTCTCGGCGATCATGGCTATTCTCTACGCTTTTCAGCAACGAGATTGGCGTCGACTGCTCTCCTTGTCTGGGGTCGAAAACGCGGGCATCGCCATTGGGGCGCTTGGGGCAGCACTGATTTTTCAAGCGGGAGGGCAGCAAGAGCTTGCCGGACTCTGCTGGTTGATCGGAATCCTGCACTTGATGGGCCATAGCCTTGCAAAGGCAAGCCTCTTTCTTGCGGCATCAGTCAAGAAGGAGCGCGATGGGAACCATCGGATCATCCAAACCGGTCTTGGACACGAGTACCCATGGACGGTTGGCGTCGGAGGTCTGATCGCATCGATGAGCCTTTCGGCTATGCCGCCAGCGATGGGGTTCGTCACCGAGTGGCTTCTCTTTGAGGCACTTTTCCATGACTTCACGCTTGTCTCCTTGGCTGGGCGGACGACGCTGATTTTGGTGGGGGCGGGACTTGCGCTCTCAGCGGCGCTGAGTCTGGCCACGTTCGTCAAACTCTATGGCATAGGACTACTCGGTGCGAGGCGGCCAGGTAGGTCGGTCACCGTCGGTCACCGACTCGCGGTACTAGTCCTCGGGCTAGCGAATCTCGCTGGAGCCATCAGCCTCGTGTTCTGGGAGCCATTGATGTGGCGCGCCTCATGGCCAGATCCCGAGAGCGCGAAGGCGCTCGTGAATGGGCTATTGATCGTTCCTCTGTCGGCTGGCTTTGCCTTCATCTCGCCGGTCAAGTTTGTGATCGTCGGGGTACTCTTTGCGTGTGTGCCGGTCGCCTTGGCACTACGGCGATCAAGACCGCGTCGTGTATCGCCCTGGAGTGGTGGAGAGACAGTGGACTTGGTGTCGAGTGCGACCACCGCTTTTGGTTTCTCTAATCCGTTGCGCACCGTCTATTCGTTCCTCTATCGGCCGAAGACATCATCGGAGCGCACCTACCGTGACCAGGGTTATGTACTCGAGCAGGCCACCTACCACGCCAGGGAGGCTCCGATTCTTGGAGCTGGTTTGATCCAGTCGTTGCGTGGGGGTGTCAACCGGCTCGCCCGCTTGCTGAGTCCACTTCAGGGAGGTCAGCTCAACGTGTATCTGAGTTATCTACTCATTCTGTTCCTGATTGCGATGATCGCGATCTTCGTGCACTGATCCACTCGCTCTTGCGTTGGGCGAGCGCCGTCGCCCCGGTAGCGACCAACGAACCCGATCGCTCTGCGTTTACACTGGGCGATGATGTTACCCTTGACACCCTCCTTCCCCAGATGAGTGACCCATCCCGACTGAGGCTCGGGTTTTGCTGATGAGGTTGTCGTGAGGAGTTCTCATGCCCGAGGTGTGTTGATCGCCGGTACCGGCTCCAATGTAGGTAAGTCACTGGTGGTGACGGGTCTCTTGCGTTGGTGTCGCCAGCAAGGGATCTCTGCCGCACCATTCAAAGGTCAAAATATGGCGTTGAACTCCGCTGTTACGATCGAGGGTGGGGAGGTTGCTCGAGCCCAGGCAGTCCAGGCACGAGCGGCCGGGGTTGATCTCAGCGTGACGATGAACCCAGTGTTGATCAAGCCAACGGCCCAGCAACGATCACAGTTGATCGTCCGCGGTCATCCAGTTGGCGAGATCGCCAGTGGCCGATGGATAGCGACCAAGCGAGAACTACTCGCGACCGTCGTCGAGGCCTTCGAAGAGCTGAGCACGAGCCATGAACTGATCATCGCAGAGGGCGCGGGCTCCGCCGCTGAGATCAACCTTCTCGAGGGGGATTTGGCTAATCTTCGGTTTGCCCAAGCGGTGGGGCTTGAGACGGTCTTGGTAGGTGACCTGGAGCCGGGTGGTGTCTTTGCGTCGATCTACGGCCACTACACGCTCGTGCCAGAGGAGTATCGAAGGCTGTTGCGGGGTTTTGTGATCAACCGTGTCAGAGGTGATGGAGGCATTCTTCAGCCCGGTATCGACGTATTGACTCGACGGCTTGGTACCCGGTGGTTCGGCAACCTCCCCATTATTGATGGGTACCTGCCAGGTGAGGATGCCATCAATCTTGGGGTCACCCAATGGAGTCCGTCGGGAAGGGATGGGCTTGGGAGTCGACAGAGGAGTGAGGCTCCGATCCGGGTGCGCGTGGTGGAGTTGCCCTATCTGGCCAACTACACCGATTTTGATCCACTCGTGCTGGAGCCGGATGTCGATCTTCGTTTTGTTCGTCGCCCCGAGGATCTTGCCGACGCAGATCTCGTAGTGCTGCCCGGCACGAAGGCAACGGTCACCGCTCTTTCGTGGTTGCGCTCCGCTGGATTTGTACCCCAGCTCGAACACGCCATCGGTCAGGGCTGCTGGCTACTCGGTATTTGCGGTGGTTACCAGATGCTCGCCGACCAGATCGAGGATCCGATCGAATCGGGGATTGGTCGCGTCAACGGCCTCGGCCTCCTGCGCGCACAGGTGGTCTTCGAGGCAGAGAAGGTGCTGACCAATGTGGTTGGAACAGCACCTTGCTTCGGGCAAGCACAGGTGGTCGGCTATCAGATCCACCATGGGCGTGTCGTCGCTGAGGGGGATCCGTTTTTCATGTTAGCCAGTCCTGATCCCCGCGAGGGGGAAGCGACGATACGAGAGGGTAGCTGTCGAGATGGCCAGATCTATGGCACCACGCTCCATGGACTCTTCGACGCGGATCGTCTGCGATCACCATTTCTCACAGCGGTCGCTCGCGCCCGTGGGCGTTCCTTTGCGAGCCAGCTGCACTTTGATGAGTTCGTGGAGAGAAGTCTTGACCATCTTGGTGAGGTCGTTGGCGCACACCTTGATGTCGCTCAGCTTCTAGGACTCGAGAGGCTCGGCGGCTAACCTGTGCTGTGGCCGGGTCGGGCCGGTACTCACGAGGCGATGCGAAGGCCCAGCGGGAGGAATGTGTGGAGAAGTTTGTCTATCTGACCAATGCGGATACCGAGGTCTTGGCCTTGCGCAGTGTCTGGGAGGATCTCGGGGAGGACTTTGGACTGGTCGTGCGCCAGATCGAAGCGTTAACTGAGGTCAATGATCTCATCGATCATGCGCGCATCGTTGTTGTCCGCCTCCTTGGTGGCGCCCAGGCGAGTCGATGGTTTCTCCAGATTAGCGCTCGTTGCCGCCAGCGTGGCGTCCCTTTGGTGAGCTATCCCGGAGATAACGCACCTGACCGGGAGATGATGGAGGCCTCCACGGTGTCTGCAGGTATCTGGGAAGAGGGTTTCCGTTACCTGGTCGAAGGTGGAGTGGCCAACCTTGAGAACTTCGTTCGCTTCCTCTCCGACACCGTTACCAGGACCGGCTACGGCTTTGCTGCGCTCGAAGAGGTGCCAGCCTTTGGTTGTCTCATGCGTGCGTCTGCTGATGAACCCGTTGGCCGTGTCGCGGTGATCATCTATCGGGCCCATGTGATCTCCGGAAACCTATCCTTTGTCCAGGACCTTGTCGACGTTGCGGTTGAGAACCGCATGGCTATCGACGTCTACTACGCCTACTCGCTGCGTGTTGGCGAGGGTGAACCCTCGGTTGTCGAGCTGATCAATGCGACACCGCCTGATGTCATCTTGGCAACGGTCCTTGCCGCCGGTCACGCTGATGCACTGGCCTGGGAGGCTGGTGGACTTGCTGATCTCGGTGTTCCGGTGTTGCAGGCACTCATTGCGACGATGCCACGATCGCTATGGGAAGAGAGCCAAGCGGGGCTCCGTCCTATTGACGTAGCAATGAACATCGCTATGCCAGAGTTTGACGGCCGGATCATCACCGTACCCATCGCCTTCAAGGAGTTGATCGACGAGGATGAGGGGTTTGGCGCGAGCATCAGTGCCTATCGCCTCGATCACGAGCGCACCCAACGGTTGATGGATCTGACGCTTCGCCTTGTCCGTCTTCGACGCAAGGAGAATGCGGATAAGCGGATCGCTATCGTGCTCTCGGCGTATCCAACCAAGCGTTCGCGACTTGGCAATGCTGTCGGTCTCGACACTCCGGCGAGCCTGATGGTTCTTGCCCGTCGGATGCTCCAAGAGGGGTATCAGATTGTTGGATTACCTGAGGATGCGGATGCACTCATGGCTCATCTTGGCGATCTGATCGACTACGAGCACCCTGCTGTGCGAGCGGGTGGTGGGATTGCTCTCCCGGTCGATGTCTACACCAACTGGTTCCACACCCTGCCGCACGAGCTCCAGACGGCCGTGACCGCGAGTTGGGGGCCACCTCCTGGCTCCATCTATCTCCAGGATGATCACCTGGTTTTCCCTGCGTTGCAGTTTGGTAACGTGACGGTTGCGATCCAGCCTCCGCGAGGCTATGGCGAGAACCCGATTGCGATCTATCACTCACCTGAGCTACCCCCAACCCATCACTATCTCGCCTTTTATTACTGGTTGGAGTCCATCGCTGATGTCGATGCGCTCTGTCATCTGGGCAAACACGGGACCGCTGAATGGCTTCCCGGTAAGTCCGTTGGGATGGGCCCGACCTGTTATCCCGACACCATTCTTGGGGCGTTGCCGGTGGTCTATCCCTTCGTGATCAACGACCCTGGGGAAGGAACGCAGGCAAAACGGCGCACCCACGCCGTCCTCGTTGGCCATCTAGTGCCTCCGATGACGCGAGCAGAGAGTTACGGTGACCTTGCACGACTGGAGATGTTGATGGATGAACACCAGCGGATCAGTGCGCTCGACCCTGAGAAGCTGCCAGCCATTCGTTCACAGATCTGGGACCTCATCGAAGCCGCCCGCCTCCACGAGGATATGGGCGTGACCGATACGCCGAGCGTGGAACAGGATCTCTTCGATGACTTTCTGTTGCATGTCGACGGGTATCTCTGCGAACTCAAAGACTCCCTCATTCGCGGTGGGCTCCATATCCTCGGTCAACCGCCAGTTGGCCAGGCACTGATCGATATGTTGGTGGCCATCACGCGAATGCCACAGCTCGATGCTGGAGCCTTGCGGCCACTGGTCGCCGGTGGGTCAGAGGATCCAACGCGGCTCGAGGTGGATGAGGATGACGAACGGGTGACCGAGCTGCTCTGGGCCTACGCTGATCACGACTTCGATATGGCGATCTTCGATGATGGTGAGTTTTGTCGTTCCCTTGGGCTTGGCTACCCCCTTGGTGAAGAACTGAGGAAGGTGCTGCACTGGGTTGGCTCGGTGTTGGTGCCAAACTTGGCGGCGACCACCGGAGAACTTGATGCGGTCTTGGCCGTACTCAGCGGTCAGGCGATCGCTGCCGGGCCCTCGGGCGCACCGACGCGGGGGATGGCACACGCGTTGCCAACAGGTAGAAACTTTTATTCGGTTGATCCACGCTCATTGCCGACCCAGATCTCCTTTCTCACTGGCCAACGCTTGGCTGAAGCGATGGTCTCGCGGTTCTCGGACGAGCACGGGGGCCGGTATCCGAGGAGCATCGGTGTCGTACTCTGGGGTACAGCAGCCATGCGCACGGGAGGAGACGACATCTCGACTGTCCTGGCGTTGTTGGGCGTCCGACCGGAGTGGGATCCGATTTCACACCGTGTCCGTGGGCTGCATGCGGTGCCGATCGAGGAGCTCGGTCGACCGAGGGTGGATGTTACCTGTCGTATCTCTGGCTTCTTTCGAGATGCCTTTCCAGGGGCGATTGACCTACTCGATGAGGCGTTCGAGCTTGTGGCAAAAGAGACCTCGGAAGGTGCACTCAATCCCGTCGCCCAGGCCGGGGTCACCGAGAGAATTTTTGGACCCTCGCCACGTTCGTATGGGTCTGGCATCCTGCCGCTGCTTGAGAGTCGATCCTGGCATGATGATGCCGACCTTTCCGAGGTCTACTTGACGTGGAGTGGGTTTAGCTACTCCCGTAGTGGTCATGGAGTGCCGAACCGCCACCTACTTGAACGGCGACTTGAGACGCTTGAGGTGGCGTATAAGGCACAGGACAATCGAGAACATGACATTTTTGACTCCGATGACTACCTTCAGGATCACGGCGGTATGGTTGCGGCGGCCAGGGCGCTAGGAGCACGTGATGTGGAGGGATATTTTGGTGACTCCGCTGACCCGCAGCGACCAAGGGTACGGGGAATCGAGGAGGAGGCGGCAAGAGTCGTGCGCTCACGGGTGTTAAACCCGAAGTGGCTCGATGCGATGATGACCCATGGCTACAAGGGCGCCTTCGAGATGGCGGCCACGGTTGATTACCTCTTTGGCTATGACGCAACCGCGCACGTCGCTAAGGATTGGATGTATGACTCCGTGCACGATAGCTATGTCAAGGATACGAACCGACGTGCCTTTCTTGCCAAGGTGAACCCAACGGCGTTGGTCTCGATCTGCGAGCGACTGCTTGAGGCGCATGAACGCGGTATGTGGGTGGCGTCGCCTGAGCGAGTATCCGATCTGCGTAGAACAATTGTCGGTATCGAGGGCGATCTTGAGGCGGATGGACGATGAGTAATCAGCTCTCGTTTGACGCGGTTGTCGGTCAGCCGAAGGCGAAGTTAGCGTTGCGGCTGTTAGCTGTTGACCCGACGATCGGCGGCGTGTTGTTGGTGGGTCCACCGGGTTCGGCCAAGACAACACTAGCCAGAGGATTGTCCAAGCTGCTTGGACCTGCTGCGCCCTTTGTTGAGATCCCCCTTGGCGCCACCGAGGATCGAGTAAAAGGCAGTATCGACGTCGGCTCGGTCCTTGGCTCGGGTGAGGTACGGGTGCAGGATGGTTTGCTAGCGATGGCACACGGGGGCGTACTCTACATCGATGAGATCAATCTGCTCGCTGACCATATTGTTGACCTAATCCTTGATGCGGCAGCAACGGGGGTGAACCGTGTGGAGCGCGATGCTGTCTCCGTCGTTCAACCCGCACGTTTTTCACTGATTGGAACGATGAATCCTGAAGAAGGCGAGCTTCGCCCACAGCTTCTTGATCGTTTCGCCATGACCGTACAGGTGGATCCGTTGATGGATCCGATGGACCGTCAGCTCGCGGTGCGCCGACGACTGCAGACTGAGCTTGGCGCGGAGATTGACCGCGATATGGATGTGGCTGGCCGATTGGTGATCGAGCAAGCGCGCGCTCGCCTGATGGAGGTGGCGCTCGACGCGCAACTCGAGGGCATCGCTCGTCGTTGTGCGGAGCTTGGCATCGGCTCGCTCCGTGCTGACGTCGCCATTGCGAAGGCCGCGAGGGCCAACGCTGCGCTGGCTGGCAAGAGCTGCGTGGAGGAGGCCGACATCGAGACTGTGATGGAGTTGATCGTTCAACATCGCCAGCGACAGGAACCCTCTCCTCGTCAGACGACACCTCGATCAGCACCTGATGAGACACCACAGCGTGGACAGGACTCCAGAGTAGAAGAGCCTGAGGTGAAGGATGGCACAACTGGCGCTGCACTTGACGGTGGTAGATCCAACGAAGGAGCCGGTGATGATTCAGGGGAGCAATCGCAAGCAAGCTTCGGAGAGCGCTTGGCTTCGTTGACGAGGAAGGCAGGAAGCACCGAAGGACAGGGCGCCGAGGTTGCTCGTCATCATGAAGTCACACAGCCGGGTACGTTTTCGTTGACCCGTACCATCGTGGCGCGACTTGGGCGTGGCGGAAGTGGTGGACTCGTGCACGAGGACCTTCGCTACCTTGAGGTCGAACGGGCCCTCAAACGCTGTGTCATCTTCGTCGTCGATGTCTCTGCTTCGGTTGCGGGACGAGAGGCGATCGCACTTATGACGGAGGCGATAGAACAGTTGCTCGGAACCGCCTATCGAGAGCGAGCGCAGGTGGCGGTCGTCTCCTTCGGGGGTGAGACCGCGCAGGTCAGCCTGCGACCGACGCGGTCGCTCGAAGTTGCGCGCGCGAGGTTGCTTGGTTTGGAACGCGCAGGCAGAACCCCGTTAGCGCGCGGTCTCGCCGCCGGTCGAGATCTTGCTCTTGACCTGAGGCGGCGAGGAACCGAGCCTCTGGTAGTCGTCCTCACGGACGCACGTCCCAACGAGGTCGGCACCGATGATCCCTTCACCGCAGCCCTTGATGAGGCACGACGCTTGGCCAAAGGACAGCTGGATGTGGTTATCGTCGACCTTGAGTCCAATAGCTTTCGCTTGGGATTTGGAGAGCAGTTAGCACAGGCGGCTGGCGCGTTGTATGTGCAAGCGCAGGCTTCATAAGACAGCGTTTCGTGAGCTGGTGCTTGGCGTTCCTTGAACCGAAGGCGTCTTGAGCGATCCGAGCCGATGCCTCTCTATGGGTAGGACCATGCGCGGCGAGGGTTGCGGGGTTGTAGAATGTGTCTGCTGTGCGCCAAGCGATTGTGCCATGAGGAAGAGGACGATCATCGCGAGGGTTGGTGGGGACGGATCACCTTGATGCGCCGAGGTGGTGACTGCGAGGGGTAGAGGTACCCGCTCGGCGATGCCCATCGAGGGTTGCTACTTGTTAGGATGCTGATCACCAGGGTGGGCCATGTCTAAGATAGGTGGTAATGGCACAAGCGAGCGATCGCATGAGCGTCGAGCCCCATATCGAGTCTGATAAGGGGTGTCCGAGTGGTGGGTCAGCACCGTGCGACGCGGTACCGTCGGCGTGGCGCTTCGCTCTTGTGGTGTGACGTGAGCGAGCACAGCTGGTAGCCTCTTCTCAAGGGGTCATGAATGTTGTAGACAAGGTCGCATGTGAAAATATCCAGTTCAAAGCGTTAATTGTGTTTGCGTAGCGTGCACTACAAGTGTGGTGCACGAAATTGTTCTCGTCAGTCAGATTCAGACCGGGATCGGAGGTTCAAGTTGGTGAATAACTCACGGTTTGCGCTCCGTGCAGCCTTAAGTTCGTCGGTACGTTCGACAAGTTGGATCTTTACGTCTGCCAGTTCGGCTTCGAGCAAGGCAATACGACCACGAAGCTGATCGATGTTGTCTGGAGCCCCGAGACCAGATTCTTGCCAGGTTTGCTCGCCCATCAGCTGCGAGAGGCGATGTTCGAGTTGTTGCACGCGAGTGGCGTAACGCGCATTGCGCTCCTTTGCGGCATGCAGGTCAGCCTCAAGCGACGATCGGCTGACTGTGGTGACGGACGCTGGTCGTTCGGCAAGGGCATGTAGCTCCTCGAGAAGATCGTGGTGACGATAGAGGAAGCTGCGATCGACTCCAGCACTCCGAGCGATAGCGCTCGCGCTTAGTTGTCCTCCGGACTTGGCGGCATCGTCGAGCGCAGTTAGAACACGTTGGCGCCGCCGGAGACTGTCGGCTCTCCTGCCCTCGGCCAGAGCTGCGGTTCGGACGTTTGGGTTAGTGGTCATGGCTGGCGACTCGGCCGGAGATCTAGCGGAACATGGCGTACATCGGGCATTCCGAGTGCCACGGTGCGATGACGGCGGACGGTTTCGACAGCATGGTCAATGCGTGTGCGTTCGTCGATGCCGAGGTCATTAAGTCCCGCCGTGATGTGGGCGATAAGTTGGCGTACCTTGACGATCTCTTCTTTGGATGGCATGGCCTCTTGGCTCGCCCAGTCCTCAAGCTCGGTGGTGGTGGCGAGAAGGCGTTCACGGTTCCGTAGCAGGTCATCCAGATAGGCGTTGAGATCAGGTAGGTAGGAGACGTCGGTCCGGAAGTGGTCACAGCCCGTGCAGCGGAAGCGAAACGGACAGGCACCCCCTCCGGCTTTGACGTTGGAGGGTTCAGTACATACCCCGAAAGGGACGGCGGTCTTGCTGATTGCCCGACGGGCGTGCTCCGAGTCGAGCAAGGTCTGCACCTCATGCCAGATGCGCGTGCCGTGGCGATCGAAGGCCAAGGCGGAGACCGCCTCTATGGCTTGGCGCCGACGTGGCTCGCCGATGTTGTAGTAACCCTTGGTCGTGTCAAGCTTGCGATGGTCCATAAGCTCGCGCAACACGTCGATAGGTACGCCTGCGTCTGCGTGGCGTTGTGCATAGCTGTGGCGATACGCATAGAGCACAACCCGACGCTGGTCGAACTCGGTGCCGTCGTTCCTCCGTAGCACAGGGAGTCGCGAAACCCATTCTCTATGAGCGAACCCCAAGGTGAATGCGGTAATGGCCCTTCGCCCGTCGGGGTTACGTCGATCGGTTGGCAGCAACTTCAACTCGCCAAGTGGGGTGTCGGGAAACCGTGAGCGCACCCGTTGTTGCTGGACCACGATGACCTGGGCCGTGGGTTCACCGATGGGCAGACGCCGACCGAGGCGGTTGGCCTTGTGATTGTCGAACACCAACACTGCAAGGCCGTCCTCATCACGGGTCAGACAGTCGAAGGAAAGATCGCAGATCTCCTCTGGGCGGCGACCGGTATCGATGGCAAGCTCGATACCGGTGCGTACTTCGCTAGATGAGATCTCTATGAGGTGGTTGCACAGCTGGGCCAAGACCTCGGGCGGCACGTCTCGCCCTATCTGCGTAGAGTCTGGCTTATCAGGCACATCTTCACGGTGTATCGCGAAGTCTTCGCCGAGTCCACCCGCGACCTGGCCGGTTCGGGTGAGCCCCATTGCCCGAACCCTTTGAAGCACAGCTCGCACCTCGCGCGTCGCCCGGATACGAGCATCACCACTGATACGCCCGGCAGATACGAGATAGCTCAGCCGGTTCAAGAACCCCTCCATGTCGACTCGACTGAGCGTGCCGGGGAGCTCACCGGCGTCCTCGCGAAGCCTCAGTGACTCCGAAAGCATCACCACACAGTTCACGTGATGGCGTACCGCGAGGCCACCGCTCGTTCGGCGTCCCGGTCGGATGCGGCGTCTTGGAAGATCATCGGCTGCCCAGCGCTTGGTCGCCTCCTTCAACCAGTGCTGACTGATCCGCTCGAACGAGACCGACCCGTAGTGGCCGAAGACCGCAAGGTCCCAGACATCCTTAGCGACCTCGCTCTCCGGGGTGGCGAGTGCCCGGCGAGCATAGGCGGCGAGGGAGTTTGCCAGCCCGATGTAGCCGAGGTTGCCTTGCTTGGCTACTGGGGCCACGAAGGCCTCGATCGAGGCGACCTGTTGACGACGCAGGTCATCACAGAACGCCCGCAGGTCGGACTCCTTGGTCTTGACGCGCTCTACTACGCAGCGACACTGGAGGCCGTAGAGGACCTCGGCAACAACCACTAGATTGAGCCCACGCAGACTGATCTCACCACCGACACCGATGGCGGGCCCAATTGCTCGCCAACTCTCCTCGTCAAGATCGGGCTCACGTCGCAGTGCGACACGTAGGCGAATCTGATGAGCCTCACAATAACAACCATCGGGGTGGCGCCGTTGACGTGTGCATGCAACCACGAGGCAAGGGCCGCTGGGAGGCAGAGCGCTCACCTCGGAGTGGACGATGAAAGCCTTAAGGGGCACCCCGAGGTCGCGTTGCTGGTCAAGGTGTGAACGGCATAACCCCGGTGGGCGCAAGAGCCGCTCCCGCTTGCAGTCATTGACGAGGCACTGCATTGCTGATCGAGTTGGCTTGTTCGGCGGGCTGAGCAGCTCGACCTGTTGGTCAGAGAGCCCCTCTTTCTCCAGGCGGTGCCGACACGAGTAGCAGACTCTGGCCTCCGTTGGAGCCGTTGTATGACATCCCACTACGACGCACACTGGGCGGACAAGGAGGAGGTGGTTCTCTGGTGGCGCAAGCACTAGGCGTTCTGCATCGAAACCTATCTCGGTGAGGAATGTCTCGTTGACAAGTGCTCCGATTCTGCTACCCTGATTCTCGAACCCACCGGAGCCAAAGTGCTCGGAGGTGCTGGCGATCCCTGCCGCCCTTGATGCGCCGCTCACTGTGTTGGTCCGTAGACACCACGAGGTGAAGGGACGGCCTCGATCGCTTGGCGTAGCCTCCCTGGGGCTGGGTGTAGGTAGACCTCCGAGGAGGACATCGATCGGTGACCGAGCAGCTCGGCGATCTCGTCAAGTCTGCCACCGGCATCGGCGAGGTTACTCCCGAAGGCATGGCGCAACTGATGGGGTGCCACCGCTGCCGGCAGGCCAGCCCGCTGCGAGCACGCCCGCAGCAACTCGTTGAGTGCATCGGGGCGCATCGGTGCACCAAGCGGTGCTCGGAACAGGTTCACTACGACGAAGTCGCTCCTGAAGGCCTCTGAACACATGGTGCGTTCAAGCTCATAGGTATCGAATGCCCGGACAACGAGCGCGTCGAGGGGGAGTACGCGGGGGTGCCTAGACTTCGCCCACGACTCGTTGGGGTTGTCGCGTCGCAAAATATGCAGGTGTGCACCGGCTACTTCGCAGCCGAGTCGTCTGGAGTCGACGGCAAGATGTACATCGCTTCGTCGCAACCCACAGACTTCGCCACGCCGGAGACCGGCTCGAGCCATGAGTAACACAACGAGCCGGTCGCGAGCCGAACAACACGCTCGGAGCAGCGCGACGATCTCCTCATCCGAGGCTCGGTCGACGCCAGCGTCAGGCTCGTGTAGACGGTGCCGCGCTCGCAAGCGCCAGGCGATCCGGCCGTCCTCATGTCGGGCGGCCTCGGGTAGCTCAGCGTCGCTGGCAAGCTCATAGAGCAGGGGCAGGAGCCGTGCAGGCGCGTCACCAGCGGCCACCGCATGGTTAACCAAGCCGCGGACCGCCGTGAGCACAACATTTACCCGACGCGCCCCACGAACCGGTTCCACACCCGGACCCGCTAGCACCTCGCCAGTACCCCCGCTACGGCCGACCTCACGAGGAGTGTGACGCAGCCAGGTCATGAATAGTCCAAGGTCCTCGATGCCGACATGCCAGTGACGACTGGTAGCCGCACACCAGCGAAGGAAGAGCGCGATCCCTCCCGCGTAGGACTTGGTCGTTAGCTCCGCACCATCACGACCAAAGCGAACGTGGCGCAGATAGGCATCAGCGATACTAACCGGAACGAGATCGTCATCAACCACCGTCCAATATCGCACCCCGGAGGGAAGAACCACCCTGAAGGTCCGCATCCCATCCCCCCTTCGTCGGCAATCAACCGTGGCCACAACAGTAGCACGTCGTAACACAACGTGCACCACACCCCATGAGAAGGGAGCAGACTAACCCCTACATCAACCATCTATGCAACAGGATGCAACAGGTTCGGGACCCCATGAGAAGGTCGATGGCTGTTGATGCGGTTCAAGCGCTATCTTACCGTGAAGGACCACTTCGGTGGGTACAACCACCTAGGGCGACGGCATGCTGAGCGTGCGATGATGCAAAAGGACCTCTCGACGGTAGACCCCTTCGAGAGCTGATGGAATCGCTCACTCTTGTTACCACCCAGTTCTGTGTTCGGCTATCGAGGGTATGGACTCGCCCGGTCAATGTGAACACACGGTTTCCATTCGGCTAGCAATGGTTGGCTAACGTGGGGCTCATTTAGACTGGGGTGTGGGCGGTACGAGCTGAGGAGTGCAACCTGTCAAAATGTTCGCGTGATCTAAGGTCGGCTCGATGGCTGTCGTTGACAGTCGTTGTTCTCGTCACCGTTGTCGTTGATCTCGCCACGAGTGTCTGGGCGCGGACGTACCTGCGCACGCGAACACCATCGTTTTTTGGCGGTATCGTCAAACTCCGTCTCGTGTACAACACCGGGGCAGCATTTGGCATCGGTGAACAGCACGAGTGGCTTGTGGAGCTGGCCGAGGTAGTGGTCATCGTTGCGCTCTGGTTCCTGTTGCGAAGCACGAATTGGATCGGACGTATTGGGTTTGCGCTGGCTATCGGGGGAGGAGTTGGCAACCTGGTTGTTCGATGGATCGGGTCTGATGGACCACTTCGCTCACCTGTCATCGACTGGATCCACCTCTCGTTCTATCCGACCACCTTCAATATTGCCGATATTGCTCTTCGAGTAGGGATTGTGGTGGCCATCGCTGGTCTCATCCTTGACGGTCGGCGTCGTCGAGCCTCAAGAGGATCCCAACCTAGTGCGACCGCTACGTTAGACGAGTCATCACTCCTTTTGCGCCATGAGCCCCAGCCACCGAAGGAGTGAGCGATGCGGTTGCGTTGGGTGCGGGAGCGAATAGAGCGATGGATACTGTATCTTGTTCTGATTGTCGGAGCCCTTGCCCTCTGGTTGCCAGCCCCGGGCAGGAGCTTTGACCGTGGGGACACGGTCTATGTGACGCTAGCGGTGTTGGTGTTCACGGCTGGTCTGACGGTCGATTTTGCTAGTTTGACGGCGGCTCGACGTGCTGGCTGGCGACTACTCGTCGCCTTGGCCGCGAGTAGTATCCTGTTCCCTCTGTTTGCATGGGGACTCAGTCGTCTTGTGGAGGGTCAGCTGCGTGATGCCTTGCTTGCGGTCGGTGTCGCCCCTAGCGAGGTGGCATCACTTGCACTCGTGAGTCTTGGCGCGGGGGATGTGGCTGTCGCAGCTCTGTTGGTGCTAGGATCCACCGTCGTTACCATCCTGGTGGCAGGTCCGATTCTCTCCGTCCTGTCCACTGCGTCGCATCTCTCCACCATCGGACTTGGTGGAACCTTGGTGGTTGTGGTGGCGATTCCCTTGGCGCTGGGAGCGCTTGTCGGGATGAGATTGACCCCAACGGGAGTCGGGAGGACCGTCGGCGGCATTCTCGGCTCGCTGGCCCTCTTGTTCTTGATTTGGGAGGTGGCGAGCCAGGTGCAACTTGCACCCGTGTATCTGATGGGTGTTGGCTTGTTAATCGTCTTTGTCGTGGGTTCGACACTGATTGGAATGGCTGTTTCGATCGGCACTTCGCGTGCCACACGAACCGGTATCGTCTTGCCAGTCGCTATCCGTGACTTCGCGGTTGCGGCAGGGATCGCCACCGCTGCCTTTGGAGCGACCTCCACAGGACTGCTTGGTATCTATGGACTGCTCGTTCTTGTCCTCGGTGCGCTGACAAGCCGTGGACTGGCACGCAGATCTCGGTGAGCAAGATTCGTTTTCGCTAACGGAGGCTAGGACTCTGCTGAACAACCCACCCCCAAAATGAGGAGAAAATGAGAGGGGACATCTCGGGGTGCTTGAAGGGTTTTCCCAGCTCAAGTAGACTCTTTTCATGTTAGGAACTGAATCTCCCCAGGCCCATCTCACCGCTA
>NZ_DAHVNP010000072.1 GCF_027319265.1 Ferrimicrobium sp.
TGAGCTAACTTCTCAGTACCGCGACGAGCCGCATCGAGCGCGTTAGCGAGCTGACAGACGACCCGCAACAGAACTTCGTCGGAACCTGTGTGAAGGAGTCGCCACTCGCGTGCGAAGTCACGGAGCTCGTCCATTAGGTCGCGGATTTCGCGCGAATAGCGGTACAGGTCCTCCCGATCAAGTGGTGTCACGAGTGCACGTGTCAAAGAGTCGATAAACTCAGAATGCAGGTGATCAGCGTCGTCTTTCAATTGAGCAAGTAAGTGGGTAGTATCCTCAGGGATGCCAACTCCATTCAACATATCGATCACCAAGGTGATCCCCTTTGTAGCGAGCGATAGCTGACGCACAAGGTCGCTCACGAGTTCTCCGGTAACTCCAGGACCAAAACTTTGCAAAAATGCGCGCAAATTGTCAAAGGGTGATGACCATCGCCTGCTCATCTGACGATCCTCGCGAGCACTTCAGTGGGCATTGCTGCCCACGCCGAATTGATTGTACCGATTGGGCTCCATTCCAGTGGAAGGCGGCTGGCCGTCCTCACATCACCCTCAAGGAGCACAGTGTTAGGCGCATCTGTTGAGGAGATGCGAGTTCCGGGAAGGACTAGGTCGAGAGTCAAGGTCTGTCACCTAGGCGGTCAGGCCTGCTGGAATGGATATCGGGGCAATGGCAGGAGGGGTAAGAGCCATAGTGGTTGACTGCCACCGGCTGGACAAAGTCACGCACCTCCAGCGATGTGAGACGAGACGTCGCCCGTTAGTGGGCAAGATGAATTCCAAGGTAAGCGAGAAGTGTTGCGAGAACGATAGTTCCTAGCATGTTGAGTGCCCCGAGATTGATCGATCCTTCGCTAGCAAGTGCGAGACTCTCAAAGGAGAGAGTGGAGAAGGTGGTATAGGCTCCGATGAACCCGTCGCCGATCGCGATAGAGTCATCGGTCGACAGTATGCCGCGTGTTCCTAGACCCACAACAATTCCTAGAAGTAGCGCCCCACTTAGGTTGATCACTAATGTTCCTACCGGAAACTCGGTGGTCAGACGGTGCATGATTGAGCGGTCGAGCAGATAGCGAGCGGTTGCGCCGAGCCCCCCGAAGATCGCGACTAAGAGCCATGTCATACTATTCCAAGACCTGTCGAGTAGCAGGAACCCGAAGGGTGAATGCTTTGATTCCAACTCCGCTAAGCGATTCCAAAAGTAGGTCAACCTTGGTAGGAGTGTCGGTAACAACGATCGCAACCCCTTCATCATCGGTCATTGACAGGAGGGTCTGTGGATGGAGATGATGGTGATTACCAAAGCCGTCGATAGCCCGGAAAGTTGAAGCACCGGAGAGGCCTAGCTCAAGAGCTTGTTGGATGATGAAGTCAGCGCTCGAGTGGTGGTGGATGCGATCGGACTCGTTAACAAAGATTATGAGTATATCGATATTCATGATGCCCTTCCCTTCTGGTTAAACAAGCCCTATGTCCCATAGTGCTTGAAGGTTTTTCTGGTGGGTTCCTGTCAGCGATGCGTTGGACTTCAGGACAGGCGTGGTAAGCCTTGGTTTGAGTCATATCGAGCGCCCTGGTCGGAAAACAAAATAGGCCAGGTCTCGACCCAAAATGGCAGCCAAAACACCGGCGATGATGGTGGCGCTTGCGTATGTAATGGCTGGTGCGAAACCCAGGCGTACTATTGTCTCAGCAAGCGAGACCGCAAGAGTGGAGAGGGTTGTGAGTCCACCGCAGAATCCCGTTGCGATGAGGAGTCTGAGGATGGGACCGGAGCGAACGGATACGAGAGGTAGCAGCGTGAGCGTGATGCCTATGATGAAGGCTCCGCCGATATTTGCGACGAAGATTCCGAGAGGGAATCTAAGCGATGACCCGAGGTGCACCTCGAGCCAAAAACGGAGGACGGCACCTATCGCACCTCCAATTAGTACTGGATATATGCGGCGAAATATTTGCATTTGAGCCAAGGTCTATTTTAATGTGGTGTTGCTGAGGAGAATCATGACGTGTGGTGTGTTGTATTGAACATAACCAAATCGAATTTTCATCTATAAATGTCCATCCATTCCGTAATCGAGCTGCCATCGCCGACATAATCTCGAGTGCGACGCAGGGGCAATCCGCGTAGAACACTCACACAAGAAGTTGTGCCCAGCGAGGAAGACATGTCTACGAAGCATAGCTTGCCTCAGGTAGCAGGCGTCGCTGGTGGGTCACATCTTCAGTAATTCATCAGTGTGTTACTGGGCTTAGTTATTGGAGTCTAGGGTACGATTAGTCAGATGTGGCACCTTTTGGCCACAATTTGAGTTAAGAGAACATCGACCAAGTTGATAGTACTTGCGGAGCTGTACTGTTGTTGTCATCGCACTGTTTGCGTTGCATGGCCTCGGATCTGGGCCGACCGTAAGCAGTGCTCACAAACGGGGTACCAGGTCTGCTATACCTGTATGTTTGGTGATGGGACTTTAGTCCCTTTGTAATCATCCAGGTCAGAGCCTATCGGGTGACGCGTGTGGGCATCTCGTGATCGGACGGGAGATGTTGGAAGGTTTGGCCCACCTGTACGCCCCTGGTAGACGAGTTTGGCTCGGAAAGCTGCTAGGGGCACGAATGATTAGCAGCGGTGAAGTTGGTTGCGGTGGCGGGACTACGGGCTTAGAGTCAAGGTGTGATGACAGACTTGCTTGTGAATTGCGTTATACAATTCTGCTGACTTGTCTTCGCGCGTAGGAAATAAAGGAGAATCACATGTTCCTTAAAGGTGGTGATGTCGCATGATGCTGGCACCTAGAGAAATAGACAAGCTTGTTATCTATCAGGTTGCCGAATTGGCTCGTCGTCGACGAGATCGAGGGACCAAGCTTAATTATGAAGAAGCAATTGCTCTCATTTGTGAAGTGGCGCTGGAGGGTGCCAGAGATGGGAAGAGTGTTGCTGAGTTAATGGCGGAGGGACGGCACGTTGTTTCCAAGGCGCAGTGCATGGAGGGCGTGAGCGACATGGTTCACCTCGTACAGGTTGAAGCAACGTTCCCAGATGGAACAAAGCTTGTTTCTATTCATGATCCAATCCAATAATAGAGAGAAAGGTGAATTCTGATGATTCCAGGAGAAGTTACGCCCGCGGATGCTCCAGATGTGGAGTTGTGCGCTGGTCGCCATCGTGAGACTATCAAGGTAAAGAATACGGGTGATCGGGGTATTCAGGTGGGTTCCCACTTTCACTTCTTTGAGGTGAACCGGGCTCTTGAGTTCGACCGTCCACGCACCCTCGGCATGCGACTTGACATCCCTGCAGGTACGTCGATCCGCTTTGAGCCAGGAGCTGAGCAGGAGGTGACCGTAGTTGATTACGGCGGTACGCGAAGAGTCGTAGGATTCAACGGTCTGGTAAACGGCTCGGTTGATTCCCCTAGGACAGCTCAAGCAGCACGAGAGGAGTCGGTGCGGCGTGGGTTCAAGGGTGCCAAGGTTGAGGCACCAAAATCGGCAAAGAAGTAGCCGCGAGCACTAAGGAGGCTTAGAACATGGCAAAAATGACAAGGAGAGACTACGCGCATCTGTATGGCCCCACCAAGGGCGATAAGGTGCGCCTGGCTGATACCTCACTCGAAATTGAGATCGAAGAAGACCTTTTGACCTATGGGGATGAGGTCGTCTTTGGTGGAGGCAAAACGATTCGCGATGGCATGGGTCAAATCCCAGGCCTACGCAATGACCAGGGAGTGCTCGATATGGTGATCACCAATGTGGTGGTTCTCGATCCCATCCTTGGGGTTATAAAGGCGGACATTGGGATCAAGGATGGCAAGATCGCGGGTATCGGCAAGGCTGGCAACCCGATGGTGATGGATGGAGTAGATCCGAATCTCATTGTCGGCGCTGGCACTGAAGCACTCGCAGGGGAGGGTTTGATCGCTACGGCTGGTGGCATAGATACTCACATCCACATGATTAGTCCCCAGCAGGCCTATAGTGCCATCACCAATGGTATCACTACCATGATTGGTGGCGGTACGGGTCCGGCGGACGGGACAGCTGCGGTGACTTCCACCCCAGGACCGTGGAACATCGCTCGAATGTTGGAGGCGGCTGAAGAGTTGCCCGTCAACTGGGGTATTCTCGGTAAGGGCAACAGCAGCTTGCCTGGGAGCCTCATCGAGCAGATCGAAGCCGGAGCGATTGGCCTAAAGGATCATGAAGACTGGGGCACCACGCCGGCCATCATTGACGAGTCATTGAAGATCGCTGATGAGTACGATATCCAGATCGCGATTCACACTGACTCACTCAACGAGTCTGGGTACGTAGAGGATACCATCGACGCAATCAATGGAAGGGCAATCCACACCTACCACACGGAGGGAGCTGGTGGAGGTCACGCTCCGGACATTATGACAATTGCTGGTCATGCATTTGCACTGCCTTCCTCGACAAACCCAACGCGTCCGTACACGGTCAACACAATTGATGAGCACCTTGATATGACGATGGTCTGTCATCATCTCAATCCTTCGGTAGCGGCTGATGTTGCCTTTGCAGAGAGCAGAATCCGCGCCGAGACGATCGCCGCTGAGGATGTACTCCACGACATGGGTCTCATCAGTATGTACTCGTCTGATAGTCAAGCCATGGGTCGTTTGGGGGAAAACTTCACCCGTCTCTTCCAGACGGCATCCAAGATGCGTGATATGCGAGGCAGACTTCCGGAGGATTCGCCAGGGAACGATAACTTCCGAGTTCTGCGTTATCTTGCGAAGCTAACGATCAACCCGGCTATCACCCACGGTGTGGCAGATGTGATTGGGTCGCTCGAGGTTGGGAAGATGGCTGACATCGTATTGTGGCCCTTCAACTCCTTCGGAGCAAAGCCAAAGCTCATCATCAAGGGTGGCTTTGTCAACTGGAGCATCATGGGTGATCCCAATGCATCGTTACCGACTCCGGAGCCGGTCTACTATCGACCGATGTTTGGGGCCTATGGTTTGGCGCTTCCAAGAACGAAGTACACCTTCATGTCCAAGGCTGCCGTTGACCTAGGGGTCGCAGGAAAACTTGGCCTGGAGAGCAAGATCCACGCAGTGAGTAAGACCCGTGCTCTCTCGAAGCACGACATGGTCCGTAACTCTACGCTGGCCAACATCACCGTCGATCCAGAGACCTACGTGGTCAAGGTAGATGGCGAGATCGCAACCTGTGATCCAGCAGAGACGTTGCCATTGACACAGAAGTACTTCTGCGTTTAGGCGAAACGAGAGAAAGCGAGGAGAGATGTCAATCCGGCACTTTGTTACTGCGGATAACGTCGACGACGCAGGAAATATTGTCGACGCCTCGAAGGCGTGCCATGGTAGCATCCGGGCCGGATTGGTGGAGGACGTGGGCGGGTTAATTGACCCGCTCACGCACCTCAATTTGGATTTTCCGGACCATCGACTTGCAGAATGCGTCGCGGTTGAGTCCTTCGAACCAGGGAGCGCCGTCCTGCGCAACAACGTTGGTCTGTTTGAGATGGCATGGCCCCAGCGAGACGCATTTGCCCACTTGGGCCGGGTCGATGTTGACGCTAGACGCATTGAGTGGCTGTCCATCATGAGGGAGCGGCGGGAAGAGAGAGAGGTAAAGTCGTGATTATTGGGAATCGACTACTGGGGAATGTGAACGACGATAGTCTCGCCTATCGTGTACAGGCACTAGAGAAGAGCGGCGACGCGGTCCGAGTCAGCATCTCAGCGTCGGACGCGCAACGCCGCCGTCAGCGTTTGACCTCGAGTTCGGGCACAGAAGTAGGTATCGCACTGGAATCAGGGTCTGCGCTACAAGATGGTGATGTGCTCTGCCAGGACGATGATGAGTCACATCTGATCCTTGTTGAGGTAGAAGCATCGGAGGCGATGG
>NZ_DAHVNP010000073.1 GCF_027319265.1 Ferrimicrobium sp.
ATGGTGCATGAACTTGGTCATCAGAACTCCCTTCAATCCCCAGCCCACCCGGGCTTCACCTAATCGTTTTAGGGATGAAACCAGACAACGCCCAGTGGCCTTGGACACCGAAGGGGTGGGACTTGTGGCACTGAGGGGGGGGACCCTCAGCCTGAGATGATCATGGTTCCCTTCTCACCAGCGAGAAGGGCATCAGCATCCTCGAGCGAGCCGACAACGGCCCTACGGCCAGTGTGTCGCACAAACTCCTCGGCGGCACGGACTTTTGGGCCCATCGATCCAGCCGCGAAGTCCAACCCCGCAAGCTCGGTAAGTGATAGCTTGCGATAGGCGGTGGCATGTTCCGTTCCATAGTCACGATAAATCGCATTGACGTCGGTAAGGATCATCAAAACATCCGCTTCCAACGCGATGGCCAGCTTTGCACTGGTGAGATCCTTGTCGATGACCGCCTCAACTCCAAGCAATCCTCCCTGGGGTCCCTCCATGACAGGGATCCCGCCCCCACCGGCGCAGATGACGGTGAGGCCCATCGATAGCAAGCCCTCGATCACCGACAGCTCGACGATGCGCAGCGGATAGGGAGAGGGGACCACCCGTCGCCAAGCATCACCGTCACGTTTGACCACCCACCCAAATTCTGCGGCCAGCCTTCTCGCCTCCTCAGCCTCATAGGTCTTACCCACAAACTTGGTGGGGTCGGTAAAGGCCGCATCGTTCGGATCGACGACCACCCTGGTGATCAAGGTGCAGGCACGTGAGGTTGCGGAGATGCTGTCAAGGTCGTTACTAATCCAATAGCCGATCATCCCCTGGGTCTGCGCACCAAGAACGTCGAGTGGGTAGGGAGAGCTGAGCGAGGAATCCTCCTGACTCTCAAGCGCCAATAACCCCACCTGTGGGCCATTGCCGTGGGTAATAACGAGCTGGTTACCGGCACGCAATCTTCCAAGCGAGACGGTCGCCTCCTCAACGTGGTGCGACTGCGTGGTCGCATCAGGTCGCTCGCCCCGCCGGAGCAACGCATTGCCTCCTAGCGCTACCACCACCCGCATCAATGACCACGCAGCGAAGCCAGCATCAACGCCTTAATGGTATGGAGCCGATTCTCGGCCTGATCAAAAACGATTGAAGCCTGAGAGGAGAAGACCTCGTTGGTCACCTCCACCCCATCGGTACCCATGAGCTTGGACAGGCGGGCTCCTGTCGCCGAATGCTGGTCATGCAACGAAGGCAGACAATGCATAAACTTGACCTCTGGGTTATGGGTCGCGCGCATCATGGCTTCGTTCACTTGATACTCCCGGAGCAGGTCAATGCGTTCTTTCCATGCCTCCTCAGGTTCACCCATGGATAACCAGACATCGGTGTAGAGAAAGTCAGTCCCGTGCAGTCCCCACTCGATATTTTCGGTCATGACCAGTCGAGCACCGGAGTTCTCGGCCAGCTGCTTGGCGAGGAGCACAGAGGTGTCCTCAAGTGTGAGCTCCTTTGGGCTCACGATCCTGATCTCGAAGCCCAACAGCGCACCAGTCACCAGCAACGAGCGTGCAGTGTTGTTGCGCCCATCGCCAACGTAGGTCAACACAACACGCCCGAACTCTTTGCTGGTATGTTCCGTCATGGTCAGCACATCTGCGAGCATCTGCGTGGGATGCCACATGTCAGTCAGGCCATTCCAGACCGGCACGTCGGCCGCTTGATCTAACCCCTCAACGCTCTCTTGGGTGAAGCCTCGAAACTCGATTCCATCGTACATCCGGCTGAGGACCTTTCCTGTGTCCGCTGGCGACTCTTCGACTCCGAGATGACTCTCGCCGGGACCGATGTAGACAGGATGCGCACCCTGGTCAAGGGCAGCGACCTCGAATGCCGATCGCGTTCGGGTAGAGGGTTTCTCGAAGATCAGAGCGATCTTTTTGCCGACAAGCTCTGGTACCTCGACACCGTTTTGCTTCGCGTGCTTCAAGGTGGTGGCCAACTTAACGAGGTAGAAAAACTCGTTCGCCTTCAGATCATCGACCTTGATCAAACTACGACCATATAAATTCATCTTGGACTCCCTTAACTCTCTACCGCATCACGCTCAACAGGACAAGCCATGCAACGCGGACCGCCGCGCCCTCTTCCAAGCTCGCTCCCAGCGATCGTGATCACCTCAATCCCACTCCTACGCAACATGGTATTTGTGGCGACGTTTCGCTCATAGCCCATGACCACACCCGGCGCCACTGCCAGGTAGTTGTTCCCATCATCCCACTGTTCACGCTCTGCCGCTCGGACATCCTCATCGCTTCTCAAGATACGGAGACGATCAACCTCTAGCAACTCTGCCAACGTCACCCAAAGATCACGGTTCTCGCGAATGACTGGCATAGTGTTATCGTCAGCTGAGATCGTCCAACTCCGCAGGTGATGGTCGAGATACGGGTAGACAACAAAGCAATCACGATCAACCATAGTCATTAAGGTGTCGAGATGCATCGTTGCGTGCGACTTCGGAATCTGCACGGCGACAATATGCTCCGCCTGACCAGTCGCGAGCAGCCGTGTTGCAAGCTGTTCAACGGCCATCGGAGTCGTTCGCTCTCCCATGCCCACTAGCACCGACCCATGCCCGATCACATGGATATCCCCACCCTCTAACGAGGCGGGCTGATGGTCGCGATCATCGTCGCCGAGGTAGGTGATAAACGTACTCCCCGCGAACACCGGATGATAGGCATAGACGGCTCGGGTATTGATCGTCTCGCGACGGCGCGCCTCCTTCGCCATCGGGTGGATCGAGACTCCTCCATAGATCCACGCTGAGTTATCGCGCTGAAAGAGATGATTTGGCAGAGGCGGAAGTACAAAATCATCGCTGCTGAGAGCGCTCAAAACGATACTATGCCGGCGAACTCGCCCAAGATCACTTTTGAGAATACCGCCGATGACCGTGGCCGCTAGCTCCTCCGAGTTCAGTTCCTCGAGAAAGTCGCGGACCACCTCGACGAGCACTGATCCGAACCGATCCTCAGTGCAGATGTGATCGAGCATAAATGCCCGTCCCTCATCAACCTCAAGTGCCCCGGCAAGAAGATCGTGAAAGTAGAGAACGTTGATTCCCCGATCGCGGAAGGACTCAGCAAAAGCGTCATGCTCTTCCTTCGCCTTCTTCAGCCAGATCACATCATCAAAGAGCAGTTCATTGATGTTCTCAGGGCTCAAACGAGCTAGCTCGAGACCAGGGCGGTGAAGAATCACGCTCTGCAGCGTGCCCACCTCTGAGCCAACGTAAGGACGAAAATCCCTCTCCTCTTTCATGCCCTCGCCTCCTCCTCACTTCCTTCAGTCATCACGAGATCATCGGTAGCCCCATCCACGACATGGCCACGCTTGCCAACGTTCTTGAGCAATCCAAAGAGAGGAACTCCGACAAGTATCAATACCATCGCCTGATATACCGCTGAGTAACCTGAGGCAAAGGTAACCCACATGGAGAAGAGAAACCCGACGATACCGAGTGTCGCATCCCTCCACAACTGCATTTTCTGCAGTGGGCGTCGGCTACGGATCAGGAAATACAACTGCGCCGACGCCGAGAACAGATAGGGGATAGCAACGAGCACCACGCTCAAGTTCACCAAGTAGACAAAGACCGTCAGACCGGATGAGTTGAGATATCGCCACACCAGAAGAATGCTCGGAAGAAACGCCGCGAACAGCACACCGATGCGCGCAGTGTGCTGTGCATCAACTTTTTTGAAGATCGGGAAGAACAGATCATCCTTGGCCATCGCATAGGAGACCTCAGCGGTGACCAGTGTCCAAGTGACAAGAGCCCCAAACCCTGAGACCACTGCCGTCGCCGCAACCGCCTTGCCAACCCACGCCGCATGCCCGAACATTGTTTGGAAGGCGGTGACGAAGGGGGCTCCATCCTTGACAAGTTGCCCATGAGGCACCAATCCCATCACCACCGCACTCACAAGAAGATAGACGATCGCGCTCGCCGCCGTCCCAAGAATCGATGCCCTCCCCACATTTCTCTCTGGATTACGGACCCGACGAGCAGTGATTGCGGCGGTCTCGATACCGATGAAGGAGAAGAGTGCTACACCACTCGCAATGCCGATAGCAGAATAGAGGCTCCCACCTGAGGCGTTGAATCGACCAAAGTAACTACCGTGAATGAAGAACCAGCCAATCACCCCGACGAAGAGTAGCGGTATGAAACGCAAAACAACGGTAATATTCTGAACCCAAGCCATCGAACGGATGCCGGCAATATTGATCGCCGCTGGAATCCAAAGACCGAGCAATGCGATCACGATGTTATCCCACCGGGTCGGATGCGTCATACCAAGGAGAGCCTCGACATAGAGGACCCAGGATGCAATAATGGCAGCATTGCCGGCCCACGCTTGAATCCAGTAGGCCCAACCAATAATATAACCCGCGAAATCACCGAAGGCGAAGCGCGAATAGGCGTAGAGACCACCATCCGAGCTCGGTACTTTACGTGTTAATTGACCGAAAAGTGTCGCCAAGACCATTGCCCCAACGGCAATCGCCGCTAACACAAGAATCGAACTCGTCCCCGCTCCTGCCATGACCGCTGGCATAGTGAATACACCAGCGCCGACGATAGAACCAACAACCACTCCAGTGCTCGAGGTCAGACCCATACCCCGCGGATGAACTCCACCGCCTCCTATCGCCGGATCAATAGGCTTGTCGATCACTTTGGCCATCCTTCACTCCTCCTCGACATCTGAACCCACTCGTAGGTCAACCGCCTCGTAACTCAACGGAGAACAGGCGACTTCGCGCTGTCCATGGAGTACCTACCATGCGCCATCGCGCGCATACCCTCACCCTCGTCTACCACCAACTCTTCATGCCGGCCCAGCTCACGAGCAATGTTCCCTCGACTCACTGCCAACCTCCAGCCAGACATACTAGGCCGGCCCAGAACCGAAGCAAAGAGCCAAAGTACCCTAACCGGGTGGGCCCGAGGGCCCTCGAACAGCTCCTTTGTCGCCCACAACTGCGAACATCGAAGATCCCACAACCGGCCTGGCGGTATCACCAAGCTCCCATCATCATCACCATTGCCAGGCAGACAACGGTGCTGCTGATCCACGCTCATCGCAACGGACTCCTCGACGAAGGTAATCATCACCGCAGGGTGACAAGTCCACCATCGTGTGCGAAACCATAGCGATGCCCATTACACGTGGGAGATCGAATGTGTTCGCACGAGTTCTGTGGTCAACAGACTCAACTCTTGGTCAACTTGGTCAGAAATTTTGCGGATCAGTGTAGCTATCTTCGAGCGCCGGTAGCTCCCTACGGATCACATGAAGGACTCCAGCCGACCCATCTCCTAGCACCATCCAACCCACGCACGCTCATCACAAATCCTCTTCCTCCAACAACCCACACGCTAGGATATCAACGGTCCAAACAAGCAATTTATCACTCTGATACCCCTGATAGTGACTCACCAGAGCGGCGCCAACTGAACCAATTAGTAATCGAATGTGAGAATACTCAATACCAATTGGTGGCACTACTCCCGTAAACCCAAGTAGAGTAGAAGCGTAGAGGAAGAAGTTAAACTAACTGAGAAAGAAGGAGAAGAGGTAACAACATGCCAGATTTGATCTTGCTAAAGTTCGACCATTCATATGATGCACAAAAGGCGCTCGACGCCGTCCGCGCCCTCGAAGAGTTGCGTTATGCCTGGGTTGATAACGTCGCCGTCATCGAGAAACACAAGTCAGGGATCACCACGCTTTCGACACCTCACGGCTCCGTCGCTGGTGGTGCCTTCCTAGGTGGACTTGCAGGTATCTTGCTGTTCTGGTGGTTTCCACCGGCGTGGTTCTTCGGCGGTTGGCTCGGTGGGATGGGCGCAGGAGCTGCGATAGGAGAGCTGTGGAAGCGATCAGGAATCGACGAAAAGCTTGTGGCCGAGGTGAAGTCCGAACTCACCCCGGGCACATCGGCACTCGTCCTGGTTGGGGTATCAGGGGATGCCGATCAGATGACCCGTGCATTTGAACCCTATCACCCATCAAAGGTCATTCGTAGCTCCATCACCGACGAGACAGTCGAGAACCTTCGTCAAGCATTTGAGAAGGCAAACGAGAACTCCTAACTTGCTCGATCAACGACCACAGTGGAGCCTCTTGCCCGGCCGGGCAAGAGGCTCCACTGCTTGTGTCCCTGTAGAATACCGAGGTCCACAGCGTTCGGCGACCAAACCGTTCGACACTAGTCGCGATCGAACCCTAGCTGCGATCGAACCCTAGTCGCGATCGAATTGCATTCCCGGAAGGTTGCCTACCCGAGGCCTTCTGCGAGGTGCACCTCACCACCCATGAACAACGCGGCAGAACAGGATCCTCACTTCACCGACCAGTGGTTCCGCACAAGGTCGACCGTCGAGACAGACTGACAGACATTCGAAGGATTTTGTCTGTGAATAGAGGCAGCGAGCCTTGGGGTCCTCGCCATGCTTTGGATCACACCTGCCCCTACCATGACTGCAGGCAGCGGCCGCAACCGGCATGACTAACGATGGCTCACCTGGATCCCTTCTCGCTGTAGCCACATCCACTGTCGCTCGTCTCCTTATCAAGGGACCTTATCCCCTAGTGAAACGCCTTGGCTAGCCCTAGGTTGTGAGATAGGGTAACGAGATCGGAGATCCAAACATGGAGACGTCAAGCTTTGACAAAAATGGTGTGGTGTTGGTCGGCTACGACGGATCGGAGTATGCACAGGAGGCGCTCGACTACGCCGCTCAAGAGGCAAAACTACGGGGGGCCAGCGTTGCGATCGCGATCGCCTGGGAGATCGGTGGCTATGACTTCGGAGTAACGGCGGGCGCCCTCAAGACACTTTCGCACGCCGCCGAGGCCATCCTTGAGACTGGCGCGGCGTTCATGCGGGACAAGTATCCAGACGTACCGTTTCAAACGCATCTTTTGGAGGGAGAACCTGCCTACGCGCTCATCGAGCTTGCAAAGGAAGCCGACATGGTGGTGGTAGGGGCACGAGGGAGGGGTGGCTTCTCGGCACTTTTGCTCGGGAGCGTCAGCGATCAGCTTATCCACCATGCCGAAGTTCCCGTACTGGTTGTGAGGCACTGATCGGTTGTCTGAACCTTTCGTACCGGATTCCGAGACTCAGGGACTCACCACCGCCGAGGTCGCACAACGACGCAGACAGTATGGTCCGAACGCAATTGTCCATCCCAAGGAACACCCTTTTGCTCTATTCTTGAAGAAGTTTTGGGCTCCTGTTCCTTGGATGCTCGAGGTGACTCTCATCCTGGAACTGGCACTCGGGAAATCGGCCGAGGCCATGGTTATTGCTTTGCTGCTCGTGTTGAACTCAGTGCTGTCGTTCTCGCAAGAAAGTCGGGCCAAGAAAGCGTTGGAACTGCTCCAGTCCAAACTGCAGATCACCGCGAGGGTCTTTCGGGATGGATCTTGGCAACAAGTACCGGCCGTCGATCTAGTGCCTGGTGACTACATCCATCTACGGATTGGCGATCTTGCGCCGGCCGATCTACGAATCGTCGATGGCGAACTGCTGGTTGACCAATCCGCACTGACCGGCGAGTCGCTCCCGGTGGAACATCACCGTGGTGACACGGTCTATTCTGCGTCGATTATCCGACGAGGCGAAGCCTCAGGCGAGGTAACCGCAACGGGTACGAAGAGCTACTTCGGCAAAACCGCGGACCTCGTGAGGACAGCGGGATCTGCCAGTCACCTTGAAGTGCTGGTGCTCGGCATCGTGAAATGGCTCGTCACCTTCGACATCGTGCTCGTCGTCGTGGTATTCGTCGATGCGCTCGTGCGAGGAATCACTCTCTCCCACATAGCACCATTCGCGCTCATCCTCCTCGTCGCCTCGGTTCCAATAGCGCTCCCTGCCACCTTTACGCTCGCCACCGCGGTCGCGGCGATGGAGCTCGTGCGTCGCGGCATCCTTGTCACTCGCCTTGCGGCTATTGAAGAGGCTGCGTCGATGACAGTTCTCTTGAGTGACAAAACTGGCACGCTTACCAAAAATGAACTCAGGATTCAATCGATCGTCACCTTTGCGGACGCCACCGATGCTGATGTGCTCTTTGCTGCGGCGATGGCATCGGACGCATCCACACAAGATCCTCTCGATCTTGCCACACTGGTCAAGGCGCAGCAGCTTGGGATCAAACCCGTACCTCGAGCAACCTTTTCTCCCTTCGACCCCGCGACAAAGCGTTCTGAGTCAACCTATCTCGATGCGTCGGGATCGGAGCACCGCGCCTTGAAGGGTGCCCCTCAGGTGCTCAAGACGCTCATCACGGGGGGTGAAGAACCCCCGACGCTCACGGAAACACTCGTTGATCTTGCACGCAGCGGCTCGAGAGTCCTCGGTATCGCTGGAGGAGTCGCCTCCGACCTCAAATTGCTTGGCTTAATCGCTTTCGCCGATCCGCTACGCGATGATGCGGCAGAGATTCTTCAACAGCTTGCAGGGCTTGGCATCACCGTCAAGATGGTCACTGGCGATACCCCGGAGACAGCAGCCTCGATCGCAACGCAACTTGGCCTATCCGGCAAAGTCTGTTCACCCGATAACAGCGACTCAACCTGTGCGGTCTATGCGGGGGTTTTTCCAGAGGACAAGTACAAGCTTGTCGCCGCGCACCAGACGCAACAAGCGATCGTTGGCATGACGGGAGACGGGGTCAACGACGCGCCCGCGTTACGTCAAGCCGAGGTTGGGATCGCTGTAGCGACTGCTACCGATGTCGCCAAAGCCTCAGCCAGTCTTGTTCTTACCACTCCAGGTCTCACCGGTCTGGTTGACGCCATTGATATGGGACGTGCGGTTTACCAACGCCTGCTCACCTACACGCTTAACAAGATCGTTAAGACTCTCCAAGTGGCCCTCTT
This sequence comes from Ferrimicrobium sp., assembly GCF_027319265.1. Classification (NCBI taxonomy): domain Bacteria; kingdom Bacillati; phylum Actinomycetota; class Acidimicrobiia; order Acidimicrobiales; family Acidimicrobiaceae; genus Ferrimicrobium; species Ferrimicrobium sp. The sequence continues at coordinate 8,946 of NZ_DAHVNP010000073.1, forward strand.
TCTCAGCATTGGGGTACTCGTGCTCGGAAAATTCGTAGTGACACCTCTCCTCATCTTGCTGCTACTCTTTGCAAACGATCTCGTAACGATGTCACTGGCCAGTGACAACGTCCACCCATCGAAGACTCCCAACCATTGGAGTGTCACAGTGCTGATGAGGACCAGTAGCATCATCGCACTCGCATGGCTACTCTTCTCGTTTGGGACCTACGCCTTCGCCAGCTTGGCAGGGCTATCCCAAAGGCAGCTACAAACCCTCGACTTTGTGGCGCTCGTCTTCTCCGGTCTCGCCAATGTCCTCCTCCTCAGAGAGCGAGGACACCTGTGGGCATCCAAACCAGGGACCTTCCTCTTGTTGGCATCCGGTGTCGACACGCTCGTCGTTGGTCTCTTCGCGACGGCCGGAGTGCTCATGAGTGCAGTACCCATCGAGGCCGTCATCCTGGTATTCATCGGAACGCTCGTCTGGGTGATCCTGCTTGACTTCGTAAAGGTCAAGCTTGTCACGCATGGTAACGCACTTCTCGCATGAGTTCCCTCGCTGAGGTCGAGCCCCATCCTCGCGCAGCCAGGGGGTACTCTCACATCGCATGCCGTTGGCGGTGCTCAACCGATCCCCTACGGCAAGGCGACAATCCCTGCCACCCACAAGGCCCCTTGGCTTGAGCAGCAAAGCACTCAGGCGAGATCGAGTAGTTTGGGAGCCTTTCGAACATGCTGGAGATGACCGACTAAATAGACAGGGCGCTCGGTGTAGCCATAGAGATCGAGGACAAAGCGCCCCCGAGTCGACAGCTTCCTGTTGAGAAACATGACCACACAGTACTGGCCAGGCGCAATCGTCCCAAATCCCAAGTGTGCCATCCCGCGAGCATTGAGCTGTGCCAGTCCACGAAAACTATCGTCATGAGGCGCCGTCGTCAGTGCTCGCTGAAGCGCGTCGACGCAGTTAGCTGCAGAGGTCCCAGATACCGACCGAGCACCGCCGCAGGAGGCGAGTGCCACCGCGGACAACACGAGTGCCACCGGCCACCGCCGCCACCACTTAATCCTCACGCAGACCTCCCAACAGAAAATAACTGCTCCAACCGATAGGGATCCACAACCAATAGCTCACCACCCGGTAGAGTAAGACAGCAGCCAACATCGACGATGGGGCTCCACCAAAGGCCACCAACGCAACCGTGATCGACCCCTCAACCACTCCGAGCCCACCTGGGGTAATCGGAAGGTTGGCAGCGAGTGCACCAAGCACATAAGCAGCCGTGACCCCAACAAGACCAACGTGCGCATGGACAGCGACCAAACTCAAAACCAAGGTGGCGAGGTCAAAGAGCCAGTTCCCGAGTGCCCCAAGCGATGATTGAACGATAGCGCGCGGCCGGTAGCGGAGCTGTTGTGCCGTCAAAATACTGGACTGGCTGAATTGGCCCTTCACGTGTACGATACGGCGGAGGCGTGCGCCTACCTGTATCGCCACGACAAGCACTCGATCCATCCGGATGATCGCAGCGACCGCCAGCAGAAGCAATCCAAACAAAATCGCAATATCGACATTGCTGAGCACAGCTGTTGCCTGGGTATGTGCGACCAGTACCAGACCGAGCAGGACCAAAAGGGCAACGATGGCGAGTAGATTCCCACCAAGCAACGCCGCCGTCGCTTCAAGGGGGCTGCAACCCCTGCCTCGAAGCTTGCGATAGAGATACGCAACAGAAAAACCCGCGCCAAGCGGTATGGAATCATTCATGGCGATCGCCGCGAGAGAGGCTCCAAAGAACCACCGCCGTGTCAAACGTCCGAGACGAGTCGGCAAGAGATAGTACGTCATCAGCGAATAGGATAGATCCGAGAGAACCTCAAGGACAAAACCGATCACAATCAGCCCAAAATCCGCGTTCGACAGTGCCGCGGCGGTACCGCTGAGCTGGCCGCGCTCACTGTAGATGACCAAAGCGGCCACGACAAGGGCTATCAGACCGATGACTATCTGCACCCCACGGCGGGTCGAGGTCTTCATCGCCAAGGCGCTACTGGCCCTTGATCGTACTTCGTCGTCTTACCTACTCGCGTCACCGGTCATCATCAGTCTCTATTCTCAGCAGGTTAGAGGCCTACATGAGGGATTGCGCCCCTAGCGGTTGGCAGCCTGGCCAGGAGCGACTCATCTCGCAATACTCGTTACCAACTCCGGACGTTTGCCGGCCCCACCGACATTAGCGTGAATGATGACATCGGCTGCCTAGCTCTAGCAAAGGATTTGGGTGCAGATGGTCATCGATAACGAGAGGGAGGCGAGTGGCGGAATCTCCAACGGTCGCAATCGTTGGCGCAGGCATGGCTGGCTTGGCAGCTGCACACTACCTTGCGATCAACCACATTGACTTCCAGGTCTACGAAGCCTCAGATCGCCCAGGTGGCCGCGTTGCGACTGATCATGTCGACGGGCTGATCCTCGATCGGGGATTCCAGATCATCCTCGACGACTATCCAGAACTTCGTCGACTCATTTCGGTCGCAGAGCTGCCCTTACAGCATCTCTATCCGGGTGTCTATCTTCAACGCCCAGAAGGGCCACTCCTCCTCTCTGATCCTCGTCGCGTCCCTGGCACCTATCGAGCGACCTTCTCTGCTCTGGTCCGTCTCCTTCAGCTCCCGAACTGGCAATCCCTCCTTCACTTCATCACCACCCAGCATCCAACCATCGCTGATCTCGGAGGGCTGCTACCGCGCCCACTCTACGAGAGCGTTTTTGCACCGCTCTTTCGCGGAATCACCATCGACCCTGATCTCGTCGAGCCAGCAAGTTTTGCACGTTTTGTCTTGGGACGTCTCTTGAACGGTTACGCGAGTTTGCCGACCGAAGGAATGGCCCAATTGCCAGCCATCATCGCCCACACCCTTCCGGGAGGGATTCACTACCACCACCGGGCAGTCTCGGTGGCCAGTGGTCAACTGGGCTTTGAAAATGGAACAACGGTGTCCACAGACTGGACCATTTTGGCCGTAGATGCGCCGGCGCTGGGACCACTACTCGATCTCCATCTCCCAGCGATGCGTTCTGTTGGCTTTATCCATGTGCTCAGCAACCGCCGTCTCTTTGGCGTACCTGCCGTCGGGCTGCCACCACTTGGAAGTCCTATCTACACCGTTGCACCCATGAGCGACATCGCACCCAGCTACGTGAGCCACGATCCGGAACGGCACCTCATCACCGCATCCTGCGATCCGACGGTGCCCCCGGCCGAGGTGCGTAGTGCGCTGGCACTCGCGCTTAACTGTGGTCAAGAAGACCTAGACTTCGTCGAGTTTGGCGTTGTCGAGGCTGCCCTGCCGCGGAGCACACACAAGGTCAACGAGATAGGTCAACGTGTTCTTCTCGCCGGCGACCATCTTGGGACCCCTTCGCTCAACAGCGCTATCGAGTCAGGCCGGAGAGCAGCCGAACGCATCATACGGACTACCCAAAAGCCAATGAAGGAGCCAAAGACCGATGGCTAGGAGAAGCCCCCATCTTGAACTCAAGGCATCCTCGACCGGTTCGACCCGATCAGAGTTCCGTACCTTTGATGGACGTCGCGTCATGTGGATCTCATCGCGAGCAACGACGAGGCGGGGAGCGCTCTCCGAACGCGACGGGGAACGTATCGCCCATGCCGCCTCTACAGCGGCAAGCATCGGCGTGCCGATCGTCTGCGAACTCTCAACCTCGGGTGCTAAAATCCAAGATGGGGTCGCTGCACTGCATGGTTGGGGGGTTGCCGCACGCGCGCTCGCGCACTGTTCGGGTCAAGTACCTATTCTGATCGGCCTCACTGGGCCAGCAGTCTCAGGTCCCGCACTACTGCTCGGACTTGCCGACTACGTCGTCATGGCACCGGACTCATTCGCCTTCCTCAGTGGACCCCAGTCAGTCGCCGAATTCACCGGAGTCTCGGTGACAAATCAAGAACTTGGCGGCGCATCAGTCCTACTCAACCGCTCAGGTGTTGCTTTTGACGTCGCCAATGACCGACGTGATATCGAAGAATCAATCCTGAAACTCCTGAGCTATCTCCCAGACTCCACGAATGAACTCCCAACAAGAGTGGACTTCAACGACCCTGCCGGTGTCGACCTTGATGCGATCATCCCCGAACAGCCGACCGCCGCCTACGATGTTCGCGACCTTGTCAGTGGTATTGTCGATCAGGACACCTTCTATGAACTTCGGTCCACTTGGGCGAACCAACTCGTAACGGGACTCGCCCGCCTCGAGGGTCGCACCGTTGGAATTCTAGCAAATCAGCCCAAAATAATGGCGGGTACACTCGACATTCCCGCGGCGCAAAAAGGTGCTCGTTTCGTCCGTTTCTGCGACTCCTTCAATATCCCAATGATCACGCTCGTCGATACACCCGGCTTTTTGCCAGGCAAGGACGTCGAGTGGCGTGGCATGATTCGCCACGGTGCCGAACTCGCGTTCTCCTATGCCGCATGCAATGTACCACGCATCTGTCTCATCACGCGCAAAGCCTACGGAGGGGCGTATATCGTCATGGATTCCAAAGGGATCGGCAACGACCTCACCTTCGCATGGCCTTCAGCAGAGATCGCTGTCATGGGGGCACAAGGAGCCGTAGAGATCATCTACCGGCGTGCGCCTAATGAAGAACGACTCCGCCATCAACAAAAATACGAGGACGAGTATCTCACCCCCTGGATTGCTGCGGAACGAGGTTTTGTTGACAACGTGATTGAGCCGAATCGAACCAGGGCCCATCTTGTTCATGCCTTCGATCTTCTCGCTACCAAGAAGGAGCGGCTACGCAACGCAAAGCACGCGAATTCGCCGCTCTAGCCCTTCACTTCATCATCACCGACCGTTTTGCAAGGTTTCGTGTTTCCGCTAGCGTGAGCGACCGCGGCTCAAGGCATCCCGTTCGCGATACAATCCGAGCTGCTCATCCATGATACGGTCTCTCCCTCGGCGATCATCGAATCCGAGCTCTTCCGCCCGATCATAGATGCTACTCAACGTCGTGGTGACAGCACGAAGCTGATAGAGCTTCTCTCCATGAAACCGACCGTTTGTCCTGGCGAGTTCTACGCGTCGGGCCAGTGAGATCGTACTCGTGGGCTGCGCATCCAACCAACTCACTCCGTGGCCGTCGGTATTGAGACGTAAATGATGAACCAGCTCGCTCAGTTGTTGCTGACATAGATAGGCGCGCTCGATCCTGCTCACATCCTTCCCATCGAGAGGGCCAAACACCACTAGGCGTCGATCATTGGACTCTGCAGAAAAGCCCACCGGTCGCGCCCCACGGGTCGGTACCGTCTCGATCGTTTCGCCGATTTGGACTTCAAGATGACGGTCGTGGGCGGCTACGATTCTACCACCACGGCCATCTGGCATCGCCACTGGCTCACCCCGGAAGAACGGTCGTGAACCCACACGACCGACTACCGCCTCGGGCATCTGTCTGCCGACTTCCCTGCGCAGTTTGGCGCTAAGCCCTGGTGAGGAGGCAGCGAAGGTGACATCTTCCTTGCATTCTGCGCGCACCCAATCGACACAATCGGCGACAAACGCCTTCCATAAAGCGACCGAACTCTCCGCCAACACAAGGCTCTTACCCTCATCGTTGCGCAGTCCAAGCATCGTCGCCGTACCCGATCCATGGATCGACGTTCCTGGACTCCGCACCACTGTCCTTCCCTGCCTGACCATGTCACCGAATTCAGAAGGGGGCAACGCGTTCACATCAACCACGAGCGTTGTCCCATGGATCGATTGGCGATATTGACCAAAGCTGTTGACCAGCGTCGCCTCCTGCGAGGTTCGCGTCTCCACGGTTACTCGATCCCCTGGACGCAACCCTGCCCCTTCAAGTGCCGCAACCATCGGAATCACCTCACGCGAGGCGAAGACTTCTTCCAGATGTTTCGTTGGGACATCCATCAAAGCTAACCGCTCTGTGACCGGCAACGAACGATAGGCTTGACAGAGCGATCCGTCAAGCCCCGTCCTCTTGTCACCAAGCATGATCCCCTCACCTCTCATGAGCCGTAGAGCCCGTTGCTCCCCCAACGCAGCACGAAGCGCCCTCTCCTTCGCAGTCAATAGGTCCGTTGCACCCCGTTCTATCGCCTTGACCAACTCGTTGAGGAGCGGATCGTTCACACGAACGGCAGCTCTCGCTTCACCGGCAAGGACAGGTGACACTGCCAACTCCAGGGGCGCCGACCGAGCCTCACTCTCCCAACGCGCACGGAGCTCCGACTGCACCTGTGGAACCTTGTCTTGGCGGGTGCTCAGGGCCGCCAACTGACGCATGCGTCCAGAACCATGATCCCCGCTGAAACGGATGACCTCATGGCGCCGCTTGGAAAACACTGCATTGAGGCCTACAGCCTGCCCCGTCACCCGCCACGATCCAAGGCCTTGGCCAATGAGCGTAATCCCAAATGCCTCGAGTTCGTGAGCCAATTCGGTCCGGTAGCACAGTTCCCAGACAGGGAGGCCACGTGCCCAATGTGCGTGTTCAAGGGCGACCCTTCGCCCGTCTACATCGGCATGATTCAGGACAACAAGGTGGGAATGAAGATGCGGATCACCAGCGCGAGAGAGTCGATGCCCGACATCGTAGGCGACCACCCCCTCAACCGGTCTGATCACCCCGTGAATGGTTTTCGCTGCATCAAACTCGGATATCACCGCAAACGTACGGCGAACGGCAACATGGTGGGCCGCCTCAATCTGGATTCGCTCCGCCTCCGGCGCCAATGCCCAGCGGACCGAGACAGCCTTGGGGGCAGCGATCGTAAAATCCAAAGCTTTGATGGGGTGACGGATGGTCGTCGCAGCACTACCAAGGTCCACGAGGTCAACGGGAGCATCCGGCTGGCACCCCATGCCGAGCCGGCTGACCACACCGACTTCATCACACAACTCCCGCTGTACGTAGTAATCGAGAGAGCCTCGAATCTTGAAAAGGCGCAACCCCACCCCCTTGGTTTCTCACCATTGAGGGTGGGGCTTCCACCAATCGACCGGCCCGAGATCGGGCCCGACTACTATTCGTAACCTTGCGTTATCCCCACGGACCCCGACGCATATCCCTGCGAGAAGCAGGACGCGCCAAGGATGGCTGCCTAGAGCGCTGCTTGTGCCGCCTCAAAAGCCTCCCGGAGAATAGCGACCATCTCATCGAACTGCTCAGAATCACAGACAAGCGGTGGCGAGAGCTGGACCACAGGATCACCACGATCATCAGCCCGGCAGATCAATCCAAGTTCGAAAAGCTTTGGTGTCAAGATCCCACGCAGGAGCCGCTCTGACTCGTCATCGTTGAACGTCTCCCGAGTGCTCTTGTCCTTGACCAACTCGATGCCGTAGAAGAAACCAGTACCTCGAATCTCTCCCACGATATCGAGGTCAGCCAGGGTCTCGAGCTTTGCCCGAAACTCACCTTCCTTGCCACGGACGTGGTCAAGAAGCTGATCACGTTCAAAAATATCGAGGTTTGCGAGCGCTACCGCCGCGCTAACCGGATGTCCAGCAAACGTGATGCCATGAAGGAAGCTATTCTGCTCCTTCAAGAACGGCTCCATGAGGCGGTCAGAGGCCAACATCGCACCGATCGGAGAGTATCCAGAGGTCAATCCCTTGGCGCAGGTAATAATATCGGGTTGGTAGCCATATTTTTGTGCACCAAACCAATAACCGAGGCGGCCAAAAGCGGTGATCACCTCGTCGGAGACGAGCAAAATATCGTACTTATCGCAGATCTCTCGCACCCGCTGGAAGTATCCCGGCGCTGGCGTGAAGCAACCTCCCGCATTCTGGACTGGCTCAAGAAAAACAGCGGCCACCGTCTCTGGCCCTTCGAACTCAATTCGCTGCTCAATATCGTCGGCACAGGCCAGATTGCACTGGTCAAGCATCGCACAGTCAACACAACGATAGTGATTCGTGTTTTGCACCTTGATGGCCCCGGGGACAAGCGGCTCAAATGGAGTCTTGATGCCCGGGAGACCTGTCAACGATAGCGCACCAAAGGTGGTCCCGTGATAGGAGAGGTTGCGAGAGATCACCTTGGTCTTCTCTGGCTTGCCGATGAGTTTGAAGTACTGCCGTGCCAACTTCCAGGCTGACTCGACCGCTTCAGATCCACCAGTCGTAAAGAACACGCGATTAATATCGCCGGGGGCGATCGCTGCCAGTCGATCGGCAAGCTCCACTGCCGGCTGATGAGCATAACTCCACAGTGGGAAGTAGGCCAACTCGCTCGCCTGCTTCGCGGCCGCTTCAGCCAACTCAGTACGCCCGTGACCGACCTGAACCACAAAGAGCCCGGCCAGTCCATCGAGATAACGCTTGCCTTTGCTGTCATAGACATAGGGCCCCTGGCCCCGCACCATCACTGGCACCTCGTGATCGGCGTACGAAGACATTCGCGTAAAATGCATCCAAAGATGTCGTTTGGCTGATTCTGAAAGCTCTTCTGTATTCATTCCCTCTTGTCTCCTTCTCTGGGCACTTGGTGTGCCACATCTCCTTTGACACCCGTGGTGTCAGATCTCCTCACGGCGCTCAGAACGCCTGCTCAACACGCGTTCAGCTCGAACCGCTGATGGAGCTATTGGTGGGTCTCTACGGTGCCACGCTAGCAGAACAAACCACCATCATCAACCGCACAAGAACTCCGCCTGCTAACGTGTCCCCCAGCTGTAGGTCTGCTTCTCCAATCTCAGGTACACATTCACCTCAGCGGAGACAACTCCCTCGAGTGTTCGTATACGATCGCTCATGAGCTCGAGAAGGTGCTCATCATTCTCGCACACCACCTCAAGGAGAAGATCATACCGACCAGCGGCAATGACCACATAATCAACCTCCGGCAAGGCTGCACACTGCTCTGCGACAGACGATAACGTACCAGTTACCTTGAGTCCAATCATGGCCTGGCGCATAAACCCAACTCTCGTTGGATCGGTAACCGCCACGATTTGCATCACGCCGTTATCGATGAGTCGCTGAACCCGCTGACGGACCGCCGCCTCAGATAGGCCAACCACCTTGGCAAGAGCGGCATATGATGCGCGACCATCCTCCTGCAAGAGTTCAATCAAACGCTTCGACGTCCCATCAAGGGTCATCGCCGGGTGTCCACTCGGACTCTGATCCCGGATTGGCGGCAACCCCTGACCACGGATCAACGGGAACGTGCGTTCTACCTTCCCAGCTTCACTACGATTCGCCAAGCGCCATCCCCCTCTCCTGTCCTCTCCGTTGTCCACCTATGTGACCGTTTGGTCAGCATCCTAACACTTCATAACGATCAGCGACAGCCGCCTGCGAACCGCCTCATCGCTGAACCAACCACATCGCGCAACGAACACAGGACCCACGTCCTGGTGAGGACCGCACGCCTACCTAGATAAGAGCTACCACAACGATACAACTATTCTTAACCATATTTTAGGCATTGTCAACCGAATACGCACTATTTTTACTGAAATTCTGCGATTTCCATCGTAACACCTGCGTGTAGGACTGAGATGGTGTAAGGTAAGGGGGGAGTGGGCTCATAGCCCAGATGGTTCCGTCAACAGCGCTCGTGATGCGGATCGTCATCGAAGCACTGGGTAAAGACCAGCCATAGCAGTATGGCCATAGCAGTATGGCCCAACAAGGAGGAGGGTAGTCCATGAGCGAACAGTTTCACAACTATATCGGCGGCAACTTCGTCGAAGCTAAATCCGATGAGACGATGAAGATCGTGAACCCGTCGACCGGCGAGGTGTACGCAACGTCTCCAGCCTCGCGAGAGGCAGACATCGATCTCGCTTTCGCGAGCGCAGCTGAAGCCTTCGAGAGTTGGAGAGATTCCACACCTTCAGAACGAAGCCTCATGCTCATTCGATTGGCTGATGCTATCGAGGACCACGCCGAGGAGCTTGTCCAAGCGGAGACCACCAATACCGGCAAACCAGTCGGACTCACCATGAGTGAGGAGATTCCACCGATGGCAGACCAGATCCGCTTCTTTGCTGCCGCTGCTCGCAATCTCGAGGGAAAGAGCGCTGGCGAGTACATGGCTAACCATACTTCCTATATTCGCCGTGAGCCAATTGGTGTATGCGCTGCCGTCACGCCATGGAACTATCCGATGATGATGGCCATCTGGAAAATCGGACCGGCGCTAGCGGCAGGCAATACCTTGGTCTTAAAGCCATCCGACACGACACCCGCAAGTTCTACCATTCTTGCCCGCCTCATCGGCGAGATCTTTCCATCCGGTGTCTTTAACGTCGTCCTCGGTGACCGCGATACTGGACGTATGCTCGTCAGCCATAAGACACCGCAACTGGTTGCAATCACTGGCTCGCTTCGTGCTGGACGAGAGGTTGCGATGGCTGCCGCAGCGGATGTCAAACGTGTCCACCTAGAACTCGGAGGCAATGCTCCCGTCATCGTCTTCGACGACGCAGATGTTGCCCGAGCCGCCGAAGGCATCGCCGGAGCAGGCTACTTCAACGCTGGCCAAGATTGTACCGCAGCCGCGCGAGTGCTGGTCCAGCGAGGAGTGCATGACGCCTTCGTCGAGGCGCTTTCAAAGGCCGCCGCCGAGACAAAGACGGGGGCACCGGCGGACGAAGACGCCTACTTTGGTCCCCTGAACAATATCAACCAGTATGACAGAATTCTCGGGCTCGTCGACCGACTGCCTGATCACGCAAAGGTGACAGCCGGTGGGGCTCGGATCGATCGAAACGGCTACTTTTTCCCCGCCACCGTCGTAGACAATCTTCGACAGGAGGACGAGATCATCCGAAATGAGATTTTTGGGCCGATTATTACCGTCCAAACCTTTGACACAGAAGAGGAGGCGGTCAGGCTCGCCAACGATGTGGAGTATGGCCTCGCATCGAGCATTTGGACTCGCGATCACGGTACCGCCCTACGCGTATCACGCAATCTCGACTTTGGTGCCGTCTGGATCAACACCCACATACCGATCGTCGGGGAGATGCCGCATGGTGGCTTCAAGCACTCAGGTTATGGCAAAGACCTTTCGATGTATGGCTTTGAGGACTACACCCGTATCAAGCACGTGATGAGCTACACCGGTAAGGATTAACCCCCTACCCGCATACCGCCAAAGGGTTTTCGTGTCCATTGACACATAAATAGGAGACAGACCGAACCCAACAAGGCCCTGGATCGCTATCCAGGGCCTTGTTGCTACCAGAGATACATGTCGGCGTCGGACGTGGCTCGCAAAAGTCACCCCAAACGCACTGATGGATCAGGCAGTGCGAACAACGTATCGCCAACGCCGATCAATCTCGACGCGATCATTGCATCGGCATCACCGTCAGCCATTTAGCGCTCGTATTGGCAGCTCACGCAGTTGCCTCGACCGACGCGCGAAACGCATCGAGCATGGTATCGATCTGCTCTTGCGAGATGATGAGGGGCGGCATCCAGCGGATGATATTACCAAAGGTCCCTGCGTTCATCGCAATAATCCGATGGGCCTCAAAGAGCTCCTTCAAAATGGCGGTGGTCCGTGCTGCATCTGGCGCTCCAGTCACCGGGTCGACAATCTCTACTCCAACCATCAAACCCAGCGAACGAATCTTCCCAATCTCCTTCCGTGACTCGGCAATACGGCGCAACCCTTCACTGAGCTGCTCCCCTCGTTGAGCAGCGTTCTCGACGAGACCCTCCTCCTGAATGACATCAAGGGTTGCGATTGCCGCCGCAACGCCTATGGGATTCGCACCATAGGTTCCACCATGACTTCCAACGGTCCACTCCTTCATGATGTCATAGGAGGAGCCAATCGCTGAGAATGGAAACCCTGACGCGATGCCTTTAGCCATCACAAGAATATCGGGAGTGACGCCCGCATGATCGAGGGCGAACATACGCCCTGTACGTCCAAACCCGGTCTGCACCTCGTCAGCCACAAAAAGGATGCCATGCTGGGTGCAACGTTCGCGAATCGCCTCAAGGAACTCAGTTGGCGCTGGCAGATATCCACCCTCACCCAAGACCGGCTCGATGACCATCGCTGCGGTCTCACTCGGCGCGGTTTGTGCCGCTAATAAGTAGTCGAGATAATCAATCGCTTCACCAACACTCGTGCCATCAGCTCCACCCGCGCGCGGAAAGCCGGGGAATAACGAGACGAACACCCCAGCTGGAAGTGGTTGATAGCCAGCTCGATAACCAGTTCGGGAGGTGGTCATCGCCATCGCCTGAGCAGTACGCCCATGGAAGCTTCCCTGAAATACGATAATATTGGTACGCTTGGTGTACTGTCGCGCCAACTTGACCGCAGCCTCCGTGGCCTCGGCGCCAGAGTTGCTATAGAAGAAGGTGTCTATCCCTGCAGGGGTAACGCTCTCCAAACGGTCCGCGAGTTCCTGCAATCGGTGATGAGTATAGATGTTGACCTGCGCGTGAATGAACTCTTGTGCCTGTTCGGCGATTGCCCTGGCCACCCTGGGGTGGCTGTGACCCGTCGATGTCACCGCAATGCCCGACGTTGCATCGAGATAACGAGTACCCTCGGTGTCGAAGACGTACGCACCCTCTCCACGCACAACCGTCAGTGGGGTGAGTTTTGACCAGACTGGTGCTAAATATGCCACATTTCCTCCTTTGTCTACTGAATGTATAATGACCTTATCCAACTTGACCAATTAAGGCGCGCCTCAAGGTGTCAAGAAACCGTACCGGAACGCCATGTTGCTCACCGATGTCGACGAGTTGGGTCATCAGTAGCCCCGCGTTAATCCCTAGGTAGCGCAGAGGTTCTGGCTCCCATACACGCGGAGCGCGCTCAAAGATGGCGTGCACGGCTGGAAGTTTTTGGGGAGAGAGCAGCCCTTGGGTGACGAGCCTACCCATCAGGTTGGTCATTGCAACACCGTCGCCAGCGTACCCGTACACCTTGGTAACCCCGGCCGACTCATCGACATCAATACGCGGGAACCAGTCTCTGGTCACTCCAAGCGTACCTCCCCAGAAGGCGGGAAACTCGATATCACCAAGGCCTGGCAATAGCTCTAACAGCGTCTGCTCGAGTCGCCGTCGCATCCCCCTACCCCGATCAGGTGCCGGGGTGATCACCGAACCATAGCCATAGGGGGCACCGCGACCACCAAAGGCGATGCGCCGATCGGCGGTGATCTGTCCATAAATGACCAGATTCCGTTCATCGGCGAAACTCAAGCCAAGTTGAGGGCTTCCAATCGCTTCGTACTGCGCATCACTCAGCGGAGCAGTCACCACCATCATCGAATACAGAGGAAGAACCAACCGGTGCCAATCGGCGAATTGAGCGGTGTACGACTCCGTGGCGAGGACGATTGCACCCGCTTGCACGGTATGTCCGTTGGCCACCAACGCATGGTCTCCGATACTGCTGACGTTCGTACCCTCATAGATCCGCACGCCGAACTCCTCGAGTCGATCGGCAAGACCACGCACCAATCTTGCTGGTTGCACCGTTGCACACTGTGGCTCATGCACGGACCCAATGACGTGCCTTGCCCTCAGGGAACGATCGGTTCCACGCGCATCCAACAGGGTTGTTCCGTCCTTGACTTCGCGCCGCAGCCGCTGCCATTGCACACGATCCCTGGCAAGGACCAGCGTGCCTGCCTTCGTGAAATCGCACTCGATATGGAGCTGATCGACCTGCTGGGCGATCTCATCGACTGTCTCTGCGAGTGCGCGCCACAGTTCGTCCGCGAGTTGTGTGCCATAGAGCCGTTCCACCTTCGAAGCCGGGACGGGAAAGAGACTGGAGACCCAACCACCGTTGCGTCCCGACGCCCCAAAACCGACATAGTCACGCTCAAAGACAGCGATCCGAAGCGTGGGATCAAGTGCAGCAAGATACCGCCCTGTCCATAATCCTGTCAGCCCTCCGCCAACGATCGCGACATCAACGTGCAGCGACGATTGCAGCGATGCCCGCGGGGTGATATCACCTAGCTGCTGTAACCAAAAGCTCGGACCAGTTACCACGGGCTATCGCTCAATCATCAAATAGTGCCGCTATAACCCAAGCGCCTTAGCGACGACCGGATGGACAATCTCACCCTTGGAAACGTTCAGTGAACCAGCGAGCACCGGATCCTGAGGATCTCGTGCCAGCCGGACAAGCTTTGGAGCCACCGCCGCTGACAATGCTCGCGATGCCGTCTTCGGGTACTGACCAGGGACATTGGTGACACAGTAGTGTATGACACCCAACTCCTCATAGATTGGCTCAGAGTGCGAAGTCGGTCGCGATGTCTCGATACACCCTCCCTGGTCAATCGCGAGGTCGACAACGACAGAGCCCGGCCTCATGCTGGCGATATGGTCACGCAATACGAGCTTTGGTGCCTTCGCACCGGTGACCAACGCGGCACCCACAACGAGGTCTGCCTCTCTGACTGCCTCGCTGATGGCATGTTCGGAGCTGGCAAGTGTTGCGGTCACCGTACCCTCTTGCTGGGCCATATACAGTCGGTGAAGATCGATGTCCACCCCAGTGACTTCAGCATCCATTCCTCGAGCACCGCGAGCTGCCATCGTGCCTGCTACACCCATACCAATGACAACAACTCGCGCTGGCGGCACTCCAGCCGATCCCCCAAGGAGAACTCCGGAGCCACTCGCGAGATAATGAGCACCAACGATCGCCGCCGTACGCCCGGCGACTTCGCTCATAGGCGCGAGCAACGGGAGGCCACCCTTTTCCTCCAATGTCTCATACGCGAACGCGTCGATACCGCTATCTACGAGCGCCTTCGCAAGTGTAGGTTCTGCAGCGAGATGGAGATAGGCAAAAAGCGTGAGATCCTTGCGGAAGAACCCCCACTCCGACTCCTGTGGCTCCTTCACCTTCACGACGAGATCAGCGGCCCACGTTGCCTTGGCATTTGGAGTGATCTTGGCTCCAACGGCCTCGTAATCGGCGTTAGCGAAACCGGCACCTACGCCTGCGTTTGTCTCTACCCACACATCAAAGCCGGCCTGAACGCAGGACTTCACCGCCGAGGGATCAAGCGCTACTCTTCGCTCTCCGTCCTTGATCTCCTTAGGAAGGCCGATCGACTGAACCATACAATTACTCCTCAATCACTCGTGGCGACAGACAACGCTGGCGACAGAAACCATGGTGGGACAACACTGAAAATTACCCCGATTCCATGCTAGAGCATACGCACCAGCCATGCAAGCGAATCCATAAAATTCAGGAATGGATTCTGCTGATTCAACAGCAAAATACGGAAATCTAACGGTAATCCTCATTCGCCGAGGCACCAACGATCGCGATTGCCCTGCAAACCGACGCAAGAGCACCAGCTAAAGGCTATTCTTAGGGCCAGTGCACTACTTCTCACCATCCTTCAGCGAACTCTTCCCGAATGCAGCCGTCTCCTCTATCGATCCATTGGCATCACAAGCCGCCATTCACCTCCTGCGCAGGGGTGGCTCCGCCATCGACGCCGCTATCGCGGCCAACGCGGTGCTCTCGGTGACCGCGCCTGACCAGTGCGGCCTGGGCGGTGATCTCGTCGCATTGGTCTACTCCCCTCCCTCCTCTCGGGGTCCGGCTCAAGTACAGTCGCTCCAGGCAATAGGTGCCTCCGGCACTGGGGCATCGGCGGAGATGATGCGGGCGAACGGCTATCGGACGATCCCACGTGCAAGTCTTGGAGCCCTGACAGTACCTGGCGCGGTCGACGGGTGGTTAGCGCTGCACCACAAATTTGGCAAACTCCGACTTGATCAAGTGCTAGAGACTGCCGTCGATTACGCCACCAACGGATTTCCCGCATCCAACCGACTACGACGAAACTACGAGCAGATCCGCAGCCATGCCTCAGGGGTTGAACTCGGTGGTTTCTTGATGGCAACGACGAACTCGATACCGCTCGTACGCCGCCCTGGCGTTGCTCGGACCCTTCTAGCAATCTCCAAACTCGGACGTGAAGGATTCTATGCTGGCGAATTCGGAGCAGAGCTGATGAAGCTCAGTGAGGGTGTTTTCCGACCCGATGACCTGGCTAAACCCATTGCAAGGTTTGCAACACCGCTAACAGCGACCCTCTTTGGACATGTGCTCACCACCAACCCAGCGCCGAGTGCGGGGTTTCTTACCCTTGGCGCGTTGGCACAGCTCGGCACCACTGCCAGCACGCTCGGTGATGCCGATTGGTACATAGAGCTCATCGAGGCCTTCCGCGCGACTCGTTGGATGCACGGCTATCACCACGATGACGCTGATCTCGCGGGTGTCCTGGCTGGTACGATCAGCTCCACTGCCCCTCGCACCCACACCGTGGCCACCGGGCCGGACACGACTGCGATCACTGCTGTCGATGAAAACGGGCTCGCTGCCGTTCTCGTGCAGTCCAACGGACATGCCTTCGGTTCACGCCTTGCGACACCTGATACCAACATCTTCATCCATGATCGCGGAGCAGTTGGGTTCAACCTGTTGCCTGGCGATCCAAACGAACTCCGACCCAGAGCGCGTCCTCGTCACACGCTGGCGCCCATCATGGCCCAGACCCTTGGCGGTGATCTTGCCCTGATCGCCGGTACGATGGGCGGAGATCGGCAACCCAGCATATTGGCCCAGGTCATTACCGCAGCATTGCGCGATCAGAGTGATCCACGTGACGCCCTCGTCCAACCACGCTTTGCCTTCTCGTCGATGACCTCTAGCGAGCTGTCGGGATTTGATACCTATGACGGGATCCAAGAACCGATCGTTACTTGCGAAGATCATCTGTCGCCAGCGATATTCGATGAACTCACACGAAGGTTAGGTGCAGTGGCATCGACTCCTGCCTTTGGCACAGAGTCTGGGGTAGCGCATGTGACCCTGCGTCGATCACGCAGCTGGATGATCGCAGCAGATCCACGATCAGAGGCCGCTGGAATTGCCGGCTACTAGCTAACGCAACCGGCTGATTGCCTCGCTGCCAAGCAAACCTGCTCTTGAGTGAGTACGGTTGGCACTATGGAACCGACAACAAGCCCACTCAGTTATGCCGTTGGCCTCAATCAGTATCTCGTTGATCCAGTTTTAGCGAGAATCGCCGAGGGGCTCGTCGCACCTTCCTTCATCTCCCAACTCGTCGAATTGGGCACTACCGTCGGCGATCAGGTGCTGCCGGTCGGTATCGAGATCGACCAAGCCCCCTCCCTGACGTTGATCAGTCACGATCTCGATGGTCGCCGCATCGATCAGGCCCACCTCACCACCTCCCATGCCGCAATCTACGAACAACTTCGCCACGTCGTCTCAACGCCCTGGAACGAAGCAGGTTTTATCGGCCATTTTCTCCAAGGTTACCTGATAGCAGATCCTGGCTTCTATTGTTTGCTGACGCTCACGACCCAGGTTGCAAGCGCACTGCAACTGCTGCTCCCTGACTCCGACCGTTACCTTCGACGACTCACCGATGGTCCAAGCTGGGGAGGCACCTGGTTCACAGAGACACATGCTGGGAGCGACCTGGCCGCCACCCGAACACAAGCTCGACGAGACATAGGCAAATGGCTCCTCTCCAGCGGGGACAAATACTTCGCTAGCGGAGCAGGCCTCACTGATCTCGCAATCACCAGCGCGTACCCTCTACACGCCAGCTCGCTACGGGACCTCCACCTCTATCTTGTCGACAAATATACCGACGAAGGAGAGCTGAATTTCACCCTGCGGCGACTCAAGTCAAAACTCGCCACAAAGGCGATCCCAACTGGAGAAATCGAGCTCGCCGAGTCGCAGGCCACGCTATTGGCTGGTGAAAATGATGGCATCTATCGTATTCTGCAAAGCCTCACCCTTGCCCGCACGGCGAACGCGATTGCGAGCGCTGGTGTGGCGAGAATCGCAACAATCGAGGCCACCCTCCGAGGAGAACGAAGGCAGGCCTTCGGGCATCCTCTCCGGGAACATGCTCTCTTTGCTCGTGATCTCGTGACGTTGCGCCTTGCCCATCTCGGTATCCTCTCACTCGCCCTGCTGGGTGCTGAGACCTTCCAGGAGAGCTACGATTTCACTGACCACAACGACGCAGACTACCTCTTGCTCAGATTGCTGAGTCACGCAACCAAGATCCACACCGCGAAGCATTCAACCATCATCACGCAACAGGCAATGGAATGCTTTGGAGGGCTTGGATTTTTAGAGGAGTACGCTATCGCGCGCTGGCATCGCGAGGCACTAGTTCTGCCTATCTGGGAGGGGAGTGCAAACATCCATGCTCTGGACGCCGCTGAAGTGCTACGACATCCTGACGCCGCTATTGGTGTCAGAGCCCTACTCGCGAAGTGGGTACCACAATCGTTGCGAGGGCCAGTCCTCAAGAGCGCTGAGATCGCACTAGACGGCCTCGCTGGTGAAACGTGGTATCTGAAAGAATCCCTTGAACTCCTCGGAGAGTGTCTCGAGATCGCTGCCCTCGGGCGTTTTGCGAACTACGTGCCCGAACTCGCCGATGTTGCAGAGCTACGCTGGACCGCCATGCAGACCCACAGCCTGCCTACCTGGAAGCTGCCCGAAGCGCTGCGCCTCGCCGTTTAAGCCTCATCTCGTTCTCGCTACCGAGAGATCGATCGGACCATGCACACTCGTGTTCACGTCAATCGATACCGCCCCGGGAACGACCGATCGGCCAACGCATCGCGGCCGCCAAAAGGGATAAGCGCTCGACTGGGGGCCCGTCAGCCGTTGATCGGGCCCGAACCGTCTCTCAGGCTCTCGCCCGAACGTCCGCGTAGCACACGCACCATCTCTGCAACGATGGCCATCGCGGTCTCCTCAGTACTGCGCGATCCGATATCGAGACCAGCCGGCCCATAGATCCGAGCAAGCTGATCTGCACATCCACATTCGAGCAGACGTCGGCGGCGCTCTACCTGTGTTCCCCGAGAGCCCAATGAGCCAATATAGGGAACCTCAGTGGCGGACAATAGCACATGCAGGAGTGGCGTGACTCGCTCATGATCATGGTCGAGCACGACCACGGCATCGCTACGACCAACCTGAGGGAATCCATCAACTCCGTCATACCCCATCGCCTCGATACCGATGAGCTGAGCTTGGGTGCTCAATGTATCCGCAAGAACCCCTCCACCAACGATCACCAGCCGAGGACGGGGCAGAAAACAGTGGATATGGACCGGTCCATCTTCGAGATTCAACACGCTCACCCCAGCATGGCCCCGTTCAAGTAATGCAGCTGCTGCCTGCTCGGCGACATCGTCGGCACTCTGGCCAAGCGCGACTACCCGTACTTGAGTCGGGCGGCCTTGGGCATCAAGTGCGGTAAGGAGAGCAAACGCTTTGCGAGCGCCAAGATAGGGCTCGATCTCCGAGAGCCAACCCCAAGGGTGCACCATCACCCGTACCGACCCACCACACGCCAGTCCGTTGTTCACCGCTTGAGCATCACCGATCTCAGACATGATGGTGCGGGGCTTGGCATCAGTGGGATCGGTCAGCAGACGCATCGCGAGTTCTGGAGAGAGGACCGAACCGTACTGCTGCGAATCCGCTATCACCATGAGATCGCTCGCTCGATCGCCGCCCCCAAATCCTCGAAGCTCAACGAGCCGCACAACCACTGCCTCTGGATGGAGCTCCAGTTGGCCTAACAGATTCAGTTCATCGAAGGTCACCCAACCACCTCTACGGATCCAATTGTTCTAACATAAGATCTGCGAAGTAACGCTGGGTTTTCACCGTAATCGGCCCCGGAGCGTCGTCGAAGTGACGTTGATCGAGGAGCGCAACACCCTGAACCATTCGCAGGGTTGAGGTGACGAACATCTCGGTCACCAATGGATCTGCGAGCATATCGAGGGGAATGTCTACCTCATGAGCACCAACCCCTTCGAGTACTAGATCACGAGTGACCCCCGCTAGACAGCCTGCGCTTAACGGTGGGGTCAGAATAACTCCCTCTCGAACGAGAAAGACGTTGGATCCAGAGCCTTCGCAGAGATTACCGAGGGTATTGGCAAACAGCACTTCATCCGCGCCTTGCTCTCTGGCCCAAGCAAGGGCGATCACGTTCTCGGCATACGAGGTCGTCTTGAGACCAGCTAGGACGCCACGTTCATTGCGAGGCCAAGGAGCCAACGCAAGCGCCGTCGTAGTCGGCTCAAGCGAGATCGGCTCAGTTGCGATCACTGCTCTCGGTTGCAACTCGGTCGGCCGATGCGAACCAAGGCCAGCGTTGCCGGCCGTGTAGGTGATGCGAATTTTTGCATTGTCCAATCCGTTCAGAATGACCAACGCCTCAATTCCCTTGCGAAGCATCTCCATGTCCGGTTCAGGAAGTCCCATCCCTCGAGCCGTCCGACCTAAGCGATTGAGGTGCCTGGTGACAGCGAAGGCCTTGCCATCGACGACAACAAGGGTCTCAAAGGCACCATCACCGCAGACGAGTCCATGATCGGATACCGGAATACCGGCGTCGTCAGCCTCATGAAGATATCCATCAATCCATACCACTGCCATGGCATCAACCTCCTTGCGATATCCTAGTGGTATGCTTGATCCCGCTCTCGAAGCTCTCGTTCACGACAACAATTTTGCCAGTCTCACGACACTCGCGCCTGGTGGAGAACCGCAGACATCCGTCATGTGGATCGATTGCGATCATGAACATCTCTTCATCAATACCGAAATTGCCCGGGCCAAATTCCGCAACATCTCGCAGAATCCGCATGTCAGCGTGTTGGTTTGGGAGCGTGAAAATCCTTACCACTACGTTGAGGTGCGTGGACTTGTCACTGCGACGACTCTGGGTGACCGTGCAAACGATCATCTTGAAGAGCTAGCAAGGAGATACACTGGCCAAGCATTTGCTGGCACCATCGAATCTGCACGTGTCATCGTCGAAATCACACCGACCCGGACACGGGTAGTCGATTGACAGACCACCAACACGGTCGCGACTACGCACAGGACCGGACTAAGTCAACGACCGCCTTTGACGCCAACAGAACTCCTGAACCTTGAGCGATCCCGCATCACGACGAGACGATCAACATCGGCTCCGGGATTTGATCGTAGTGGGCTGGTCTCATGCAGGACAACATGCCTACGTTGCATCACTAGGAATCGCGATTCCCTATGTTATCGTGGCATTTCACACCGACTACGCCACGGTCGGCATACTGCTCTCCGTCGCCGCGATTGCCGGTAGTGCGCTCCAGTCACTATCGCTGGTGGTACGGAGAACTTCGGCTCGCGTTCTCTTTACCATTCAAAATATTGGGTCAACGGTGGGAGCCGTCATTGCAGCCTTGGCGCCAGGCATCTATGTCTTCATGGCTGGTCGCCTGTTGCAGGCCAGCGCCGGATGGCCGCAACACCCAGTGGGGGGCTCGTATCTCGCTAACAGGTATCCTGCGCAGCGCGGCACCACGCTGAGTTGGCATGTTACCGCCGGGAACCTTGGCACGCTCCTTGCACCACTCATCATGCCCCTGGTCATTGTGACTTACGGCTGGCGAGCGGCGTTCTGGGCCCTCGCTATCCTCCTTGTCACGACCGTCGCGGTCGTCGCCATCTGGCTCCCCTCATCCTGGCATCGCATCACAGCGCCCAACATCACAGAGGACCAAGCTGATTCGGAGCGCGCCGACTTCTGGCATCGCCTACGGACATTGATGGCACAACGGCCCGTCTTCGCTCTCCTTCTCGCCGGAACGATCGCCGCAGGTGGACAAGGAATCGGCATTGTCGGCGTCTACACTCCGGGCTACCTTCATAGCTCCCTTCACCTCTCTGCACTAGGCCTGACAATCGTCTTAACGCTGTTATATGTCGGAGCCGTCATCGGTCCGATCTTGATGGGATCGATCGCGGATCGGAGCAATCATCGGTTCACATTGATCGCGAACTACGGACTGGGAGCACTCGCCCTACTCGTTTTTGTCTTCGTCGGTCGAGAGCTACTTGGCCTTGCCCTCGTGGGCATCGCCATTGGCATTTTCTCCTATTCAGAGCTCTCACTTCGCCAAACGGTCTTCGCTGACTATTTGCCCCCAGGTATGTCCCGTGCTGGCTTTGGAGTCTTCTTTACCGTCTCGCAGACGATTGGAGCGCTCTGGATCGCCATCATTGGCGTGACTGTCACCGATAGTGGCTTCCAGGCTGCATTCATCCTGATGGCGGCGACCTTTATCGCGGCAGGTCTCGTCGTCATCTGGGGAACTCATAGGCGGCCAGCCATCGCCGGAGACTCCACATAGAGCCCTACCTTCATCACAATTGCTGAGACCCATCACCGTCTCACGTATCATCGAAAACTAGCGTGTCTGTCACCATCGAGGCCCGGTTTGGGACCCTACCGAGAACCCACCCACCCCCATCCGAAGCGAGGCGCGGGCGCCCATCTCTCGGTCAACGCAACGAACGAATACGGAGATTCGCGTAGCCGCCGATATGTCCATCCCAGAAGTGATTGGATGCGTCACCTTAGCCAGACGTGCCAGTACGGGATCATCGCGCGTGACACGAGAGGCTCCACATCGCTGCCACAAGCTCGAGATCCATTTCACCTAGTTGGAAGGACCCTTCTCGGCGCTATGACCTGCATATTCGCAGGTCATACTTGGCAGCCCCAACGGGATTCGAACCCGTGTCTCCACCTTGAGAGGGTGGTGTCCTAGGCCTCTAGACGATGGGGCCTCTAGGAGACTCGATCCACTCTAATGGCTTCCGATCGA
>NZ_DAHVNP010000074.1 GCF_027319265.1 Ferrimicrobium sp.
GTCCGGGGCGAGTAGACTACGTAGTTCTGTAATGGGTCAAGGTTGCGCCATGTGGGCGCAGTGAGTAGCAACGGAGCAGGAAAAGATGGCAAAGCAGAAGTTCGAGCGAAGTAAGCCTCACTTGAACATCGGAACCATGGGACATATTGACCATGGTAAGACGACGTTGACGGCAGCGATTACAAAGGTATTGTCCGAGCGTAATCCCAATGTAAAGTTCAAGCCTTTCGATCAGATCGATAAGGCACCAGAGGAGAAGGCCCGTGGCATAACGATCGCAATCTCGCACGTTGAGTACGAGACGGACAAGCGACACTATGCCCATGTTGACATGCCAGGGCATGCGGACTACATCAAGAATATGATCACCGGTGCGGCCCAGGTCGACGGCGCTATTCTGGTTGTGGCTGCAACTGATGGCCCGATGCCCCAGACGCGTGAGCATGTGTTGCTCGCTCGTCAGGTTGGCGTCCCCTATATCGTTGTGGCGCTCAACAAGGCCGACATGGTCGACGACGAGGAGCTCTTGGACCTCGTTGAACTCGAGGTCCGTGAACTGCTCAACGAATATGAGTTCCCCGGTGACGATACGCCGATTATTCGTGTCTCGGCGTTGAAGGCGCTTGAAGGCGACAAAGAGTATCAGGACAAGATCATCGAGCTGATGGACGCGGTCGATGAGTACATCCCCGTGCCTGAGCGCCCGCTTGATCGCCCCTTCCTGATGCCGATCGAGGATGTGTTGACCATTCCCGGTCGTGGAACTGTGGTAACGGGTAAGGTCGAGGCTGGCAAAGTCAAGGTCTCTGAGGAGGTCGAGATTGTTGGTCTTCGCCCCACACAGAAGACGGTCGTGACTGGCGTCGAGATGTTCAACAAAGAGCTTGGAGAGGGTATGGCCGGCGACAACGTCGGTGTCCTGCTCCGTGGTGTCAAGCGAACCGATGTCGAGCGCGGTCAGGTGGTCTGCAAGCCAGGAAGCATCACGCCTCACACTGAGTTCGAGGCGAACGTCTACGTTCTGTCCAAAGACGAGGGAGGACGGCACAAGCCGTTCTTCAATCACTATCGCCCGCAGTTCTACTTCAGGACGACCGACGTTACGGGAAGTATCATGCTGCCCGAGGGTACCGAGATGGCGATGCCAGGTGATAATCTCACCATCAAAGTGGAACTCGGTAAGCCTATTGCGATGGATGAGGGCCTTCGATTTGCTATCCGCGAGGGTGGCCGAACCGTTGGCGCTGGTCGCGTCGTGAAGATTATTAAGTAGTTCACTGGTGAATGGCCCGGAGTATACTCCGGGCCATTCCCTGTGTTTGGTGAGGTGTTGGCCGGGTGCCGACACAGAGACGGAGAAAAATGAGCGAGAAGCAGCGGATCAGAATCAGAATCAAGGGTTTTGATCATGAAATTTTGGAGGCGTCGACTCGTCGAATCGTGGACACAGTTACGCGTACCCAGGGCAAGGTTGTCGGTCCCGTGCCGTTGCCGACGGATATCCATCGGTACACGGTGATTCGCTCGCCGCATAAGTACAAGGATTCCCGTGAGCATTTTGAGATGCGGGTCCATAAGCGGTTGCTTGATATCGTCGATCATTCCGCAAAGACGGTGGATGCGCTCAAGCGGCTGGAGCTCCCGGCAGGGGTCGACATCGAGATCAAAATACAAAACGTGTAAATAACCCTGTTGGAGGCCCGGTCGTGGGTGCTGACAGAGTAGTATTAGTTGGTCAATTTGTGTCCGGTTGTGCCTTCATGGGACCCTCCGGCAGTTCTGACCTTGGCACCAATGCGCTGCTGAGTGTACGTGCCGTTGCAAAGATTGAAGGAATTCATGGCTAGTAAAACAGTGGTTGGCGAGAAAATCGGCATGACCCAAATCTGGGTCGATAACGATCGCGTGGTCCCGGTCACCGTGATTCGCGTGCTTCCTGCGAGGGTGCTGCGTCGTAAGACGGTCGAGCGCGATGGGTACGAGGCACTACAGGTCGCGGTCGGTGTGGTTCAGCCTTCGCGTTTAACCAAACCCGTACTCGGGCAGTTCACCTCCAGGGGTGTGGAGCCAGGACGCAGAATTATGGAGTTCCGACTTGAGGGTTCCGAGGGGATGAGCGTCGGTTCGCAGATCGATGCCTCTGCGATCAGCTCAGGTGATCATGTCGACGTGATCGGCACCAGCCGGGGACATGGGTTCTCGGGTGGTATGAAGCGGCATAACTTTAAGGGCCAGGGAGCTAGCCATGGTAACCACAAAAAGCATCGTGCCCCAGGCTCGATTGGGGCTTGTGCGACGCCAGCGCGGGTCTTTAAAGGTACCCGCATGGCTGGACAGTACGGTAGTGAGCGCACGACGATTTTGAATCTCGAGGTCGTGCGGTCCGAGCCGGATCGGCAATTGCTCCTCATCAAAGGTGCGGTCCCCGGTCCGCGAGGGGCGATGGTTGTGATTCGCGATACGGTGAAAGGTGGGAAGCGACCATGACGTTGCAGGCACGAGTCGTCAGCATCACCGGAGCCATCGAGGGCGAGGTAGAGCTCGCTGATGAGATTTTTGATATTCCGACCAACATCGGTTTGCTGCACCAGGTCGTCGTAGCCGAGGAGGCAAATCGTCGGCGGGGCACCCATTCGACGAAGACCCGGGCCGAGGTCTCTGGCGGTGGAGCAAAGCCCTTCCGACAGAAGGGTACAGGCAACGCGAGGCAGGGTTCGACTCGGGCACCGCAGTTCACCGGTGGTGGTATTGTTCATGGGCCCCGTCCACGTAGCTATGCGCAGGCGACACCCAAGAAGATGGTGCGGGCCGCACTGAAGCAGGCCCTCTCCGACCGGGCTCGCGGTGCGGCGATCTATGTGTTGCGAGGAGCCGTACCGGTTCCCTCGACCAAAGGCGCCGTGGCGATCGTAGAGGGTGCCGGTCTGGCAGGAAAGAATGTATCGCTGGTCGCATTGCCGAACGAGGACGGTATCGTCCGCAGTTTCCGCAATCTGCCGGATCTCATGATTGCTACGCCATCCTCCCTCCTGACACGCACGGTTCTCACGAGCGATGTGGTGTTGTTCACTGAGGCGGGTTTGGCGGGGATCGTTGAACGTCTTGGTGACAAGGAGAGTGAGTAATGCACGCTGGGGATCGTTATCAGGTGTTGCGGCGGCCGTTGGTCTCTGAAAAGAGCTACCAGCTAATGGATACCGGTGTGTACACCTTTGAGGTAGATACGGATGCGACCAAGATCGATGTCCGCAAGGCAGTTGAGAAGCTCTTCGAGGTCAAGGTTGCGAAAGTCAACACCCTGAATCGAAAGGGTAAGTCGACGCGGAACCGTCGCACCGGCAAGGTTAGTTTTCGTCCCGATACCAAAATCGCCTACGTGACACTTCGCGAGGGTTTTGCTATCGAGTTGTTGCAGAGGTAGGTAGTCATGGCGATTCGCAGGCGTAAACCAACGAGCGCGGGACGGCGATTTCAGTCCGTCTCGACGTTTGATGAGATCACGAAGAAGGCCCCAGAGAAGTCCCTCTTGCAGCCGAAGGCAAGCACGGGCGGGCGTAACGCCAAGGGTCGTAAGACCGCTCGACACCGGGGTGGCGGTCACAAGCAGCAGTATCGATTGATTGACTTCAAGCGGACCAAGGACGGCGTGCCAGCGACGGTTGCTGCGATTGAGTACGACCCGAACCGCAACGCTCGTATCGCCTTGTTGCACTATCACGACGGGGAGAAGCGATATATCCTCGCCCCTCGTGGACTCAAGGTTGGTGACAAGGTCCAATCAGGGGTCGGTGCGGATATCACTGTTGGCAACGCGCTCCCGTTGCGGGCCATCCCGGTCGGGTCGGTGGTGCACAACGTTGAGCTCCGTCCTGGACAGGGCGGCAAAATTGCGCGCAGTGCTGGCATGAGTGTGCAGCTGGTAGGACGAGATGAAGTCTATGCAACCCTGCGGCTTCCGTCCACTGAGATGCGGCGAGTACCGGCTGATGCCCGTGCCACCATCGGTGAGGTCGGCAACGCCGAGTTCGAGTTGCTCTCGATCGGCAAGGCGGGCCGTAATCGTTGGAAGGGTATTCGGCCACAGACGCGCGGCGTAGCGATGAACCCCGTTGACCACCCGCTTGGTGGTGGTGAAGGGAAGACTTCAGGTGGTCGACATCCGGTCTCTCCTTGGGGTAAGCCAGAAGGTCGTACCCGTCGGGCGCATCGAGATTCGGATCAGTTAATTATTCGACGACGTCGCGGTCGCGGAGCCAGGAGATAGTAGATGCCAAGAAGTTTAAAGAAGGGTCCCTTCGTCGATGATCATCTCTTGAAGAAGGTAGATGATCTCAACGAGAAGAACGAGAAGCGCGTGATCAAGACGTGGTCGCGTCGATCGACGATTATACCTGACATGGTTGGGCATACCATTGCGGTCCATGACGGGCGTAAGCACGTTCCGGTCTATGTCACTGAGTCAATGGTGGGACACAAACTGGGTGAGTTCGCACCGACGCGGACATTCCGGTATCACGCCGGCCAAGAGAAGACGGCGAGGAGACGATAGTGGCCGAGACGTTGGAGGCGAATCAAGCACGCGCAGTGCTTCGGTATTTTCGGATGAGTCCTACGAAGGCTCGTCAGGTTCTCGATCTCATTCGCGGCAAGTCAGCCGTAGAAGCTATTCGTGCCCTGTCCTTGGTCAATCGAGAGGCGAGCGAAGTCGTTGGCAAGTTGCTGGCATCTGCTGTCGCGAATGCGACGGTGCGTTACGGTCTGGGTGCCGATGAGGTATTCGTTGCGGCAGCCTTCGCTGATGAGGGTCCGACCATCAAACGGTTTCGTCCTCGTGCGCGAGGTCGAGCTACGCGGGTCCGCAAGCGAAGCTGCCACATCACGATCGTGGTAGAAGAGATGCCGCTGTCGATGCGACGAGTCGAGGCAGCAAAGAACTCTGGACGGCAGACGGCTCGTCGTGCTCAACGAGTCGCCTCCTCGCGGGGGACGAACACCCCCACCGAGGCGAGTCCCAGGACTCCGAAGGCGGTTGATGCCGGCACCAGCGAGGTTGAAGAAGGATTGATCTCCGACCCGAGCGTGGAGATCGTTGAGGACTCGGTCCTCGAAGACACAGCAGAGCCTGCTGGGGTGGACGAAGCGGTTGCGACCGATGACAGCGCAGAGGAAGTGGTCGTCGAGGCGAGTGCAGAGGAAGTGGTCGTCGAGGCGAGTGCGGACGAAGCGAGCGCGGGCAATCCGGCCGACGAATCGAAGTCGGACGAAGTGGTTGATGCTGAGGCAGTGGCCGGCGATGATGAGACGCCAGCAGTAGGACAGGAGGACTCGTAATGGGTCAAAAGATACACCCCTATGGGTTTCGTCTGGGCGTCACCACTGATTGGAAGTCGCGTTGGTACGCCGACAAGGACTATCAGAAGTGGGTCATCGAGGATTACAAGATCCGGTCGTGGCTACAGCGTGAGCTCGCGACGGCTGCGGTCTCTCGGATCGATATTGAACGCACGCGCGACCGGCTAAAGGTCGATATCCACACGGCTCGGCCTGGTATCGTGATCGGCAAGAAGGGTTCCGAGGTCGATCGGCTCCGCAAGGCGCTCGAGAAGTTGACGAGCTACCCGCGAGTACAGCTCAATGTCGAGGAGGTACGTAACCCTGAGCTCGATGCGACGCTCGTCGCACAGAGCATCGCGGACCAGATATCCCGTCGAGTGAGTTTCCGCCGGGCGATGAAACGGTCGATTCAGATCGTGATGAAAGAAGGCGGCAAGGGTGTAACGATCCAATGTTCGGGTCGTCTCGGTGGTTCTGAGATGGCTCGCAGAGAGACCCACCGCGAAGGCCGGGTCCCTCGCCACACCTTGCGAGCCGATATCGACTATGGCCTCCGAGAAGCACACACCAACTCCGGTACGGTCGGTGTAAAGGTCTGGATCTACCGTGGGGACATCGTTCCCTATCAGGTCGCGGTGGCGACTGCTGCTCGCCCGAGTCTTCCCGATCGCCCGCGACGGATTATCACGGCGGGTGGGGGACGACGACGTGTCGCCGAAGAGGCGGTCGTTGAGGAGGTCGTCGCTGCTCCGACGGCGTTGTTGGAGGAGCCAGTTGTGCCAGAGGAGCTTGAGCGACTCCTGGCCGAGGAGGAAGACATCGAGCGCCGCACCAAGGATGAGGGGCACGAGGCTCCGCATTTCAAGAAGGAGGTGGATTAGTCGATGTTGATGCCCCGCAAGGTTAAACACCGCAAGACCCATCGCGGTCGACTCACCGGCAAAGCCAAAGGTGGAACCGAGGTCAGCTTTGGACGCTATGGTATTCAGGCGCTTGAGCCTGGCTGGATCACGGCTCGTCAGATTGAGGCGGCTCGTGTTGCGATGACCCGGCACGTTCGCCGTGGTGGAAAGGTCTGGATTCGCGTCTTCCCGGATAAGCCGGTTACGAAGAAGCCAGCAGAAACGCGTATGGGATCGGGCAAGGGTAATCCAGAGTTTTGGGTAGCAGTCGTTCGTCCTGGCAAGATTCTTTTCGAGCTCGATGGAGTGAGTGAGGAACTCGGTCGCGAGGCCATGGAACGGGCGATTCAAAAGCTCCCGATCAAGGCGCGCTTTATTATCAAAGAAGGCGTGGAGTCGATTGGTGGAACGCGATGACAAAGGCGATTGAGTACCGAGAAATGCTCGATGACGAGTTGTTGAGTAAGTTGAACGAAACGAAAGAAGAACTCTTCCGGCATCGCTTTGCGATCGCGTCTGCACAGGGTACCGATACCGCAAAGCTCGGTGCACTGCGCAAGGAACTCGCGCGTATCGAGACCGTTTTGAGTGAGCGGCGGATTGTCGCCCGAGGAGGAAAGTGATGAGCGAGTCGCACGAAGAGCGTCCGCAGCGTAAGGTCCGTGAGGGCGTCGTGGCTTCAGAGGCGATGGATCAGACCATTGTCGTACTCGTGAACCAGCGGGTACGCCACCCTCGCTACATGCGTACGATCTCCAAGACCAAGCGGTTGTATGCGCATGATGTGAATAATGATGCCCATGTGGGTGATACCGTCGAGATCGAAGAGACCCGGCCTCTGTCGAAGCTAAAGCGGTGGAGGTTGGTCCGAGTAGTGGAGCGTGCAAGATGATCCAGCAGGAGAGTCGTCTACGAGTGGCGGATAATTCCGGTGCTCGAGAGGTGCTGTGTATCCGAGTCCTCGGCGGTAGCCGGCGTCGGTATGCGGGTATCGGTGATGTGTTCATCGCCACGGTGAAGGATGCATTGCCAGGAGCAGGTGTCAAGCGTGGGGATGTTGTCAAATGTGTGGTGGTCCGCACCCGTAAGGAGTCCCGCCGCGCTGATGGAAGTTACATTCGATTCGATGACAATGCGGCGGTGTTGATCAACGATCAGATGCAGCCTCGGGGTACCCGTATCTTCGGCCCAGTCGGTCGAGAGCTCCGTGATAAGCGTTTCATGCGTATCGTTTCGTTGGCACCGGAGGTGTTGTAATGCGATTGAAGAGTGGAGATAGGGTGCGCGTGCTCTCCGGTAAAGACCGCGGCTCTGAGGGTCAGATTTTGAAGGCGTTTCCCCAGGAACGTAAGGTGCTAGTCGAAGGGGTTCACGTGGTGCAACGGCACACCAAAGCTCGTGATGCTACGACTCCGGGTGGCATCATCGAAAAGTCCTTGCCGATCGATGCCTCGAATGTGGCGGTGATCTGTTCATCGTGTGGTCCGACCCGTATCAGTATGGATGTTGATGAGTTTGGCAAGCGTTTTCGCGTATGCAGGAAGTGCAGGACGGCACTATGACGACTACCGTAACACCGCGACCTCGACTCAAGGTCCGATATGATCAGGAGATACGAGCGCAGCTGTTCGAGGCCTTGGGCGTTGCGAACGTCCACCAGGTCCCTACACTCGATAAGATTGTCGTGAACATGGGTGTCGGTCGGGCCACACAGCAGCAGTCGCTTCTTGAAGGGGCCATCCGTGACCTCGAGACGATTACCGGACAGAAGCCGGCAACGCGTCGTGCCCGTAAGTCGATTGCCGCCTTCAAGCTACGCGAAGGTATGCCCATCGGTGCGATGGTGACGCTGCGGGGTGACCGGATGTGGGAGTTCTTCGACCGGTTAGTCGCCATAGCGATCCCGAGGATCCGCGACTTCCGAGGGCTGAACCCACGTTCCTTCGATGGTCATGGGAACTACTCCTTCGGGGTTAATGAACAACTGATTTTCCCAGAGATCGATTACGACAAGATTGATGCCACTCGTGGCATGGATATCACTATTGTCACGACAGCGGAGTCTGATGCACAGGGCAAAGCCTTGCTTCTTGCTTTTGGCTTCCCATTCCGGAAGGAAGGTTTGTAAATGGCAACCAAAGCGTTGATTGCAAAGTCCAATCGTCGTCCCAAGTATCGAGTTCGTGCCTACACGCGCTGCCAACGGTGCGGACGTCCGCATGCGGTCTATCGGAAGTTTGGGCTCTGCAGGATCTGTCTCAGAGAGATGGCACATCTGGGGGAGATCCCTGGCGTGACGAAGGCCAGTTGGTAGGAGGTTAGCCATGAGTATGACTGATCCAATCGCTGATATGTTGACTCGAATTCGTAATGCGACGCGGGTCCGACATGAGGTAGTACGTATGCCCGGTTCGAAGATCAAGACGGAGTTGGCACGCATCCTTCAGGAAGAGGGTTACATCGACTCCTTCGCCGTTGCGCCAGCAGCGACTGGCCCAGGAACCGTGCTTGAGATCCAGCTGCGCTATGTAGGGTCACGGCGACGCGATAGTGCTATCAATGGTATCACCCGTGTCTCCAAGCCTGGCCTTCGTGTCTATACGCAGGCCGCTTCGATCCAGCGAGTTTTTGGTGGTATGGGTGTGGCGGTGTTGTCCACCTCGCACGGATTGATGACGGATCGCGACGCCCGCAAGGCTGGTGTCGGTGGTGAAGTCATCTGTCATGTCTGGTAGAGGAGTTAAAGAGTGTCACGAATAGGCAAGCAACCTATCGTTCTTCCTGATGGAGTGACGATCACTGTTGAGGGTACGAAGGTCAAGGTTGACGGACCGAAGGGGACGTTAGAGCGCGAGATGCCGCCGATGGTCACCGTTGCACTCGATGAGCGTACGGTGAACGTAGGACGAGTTGATGACTCGCGACAGGCACGGGCTATGCATGGGTTATCACGGACGCTGGTCAACAATATGGTGGTTGGTGTGAGTGAGGGGTACCGTAAGCAGCTCGAGATCGTTGGCGTCGGGTACCGTGCGCAGTTGCGCTCGCCCGCTGAGGTTGAACTGGCGCTCGGATTTTCTCATCCGGTCATCGTGAAGGCTCCTGAGGGTATCGGCTTTGAGGCGCCTACTCCGACACGTTTGGTGGTGCAGGGCGTTGACAAGGAGCTGGTCGGACAAGTCGCTGCGAACATTCGGAAGATTCGCAAACCTGAGCCCTATAAGGGCAAAGGTGTGCGCTATGAGGGTGAGAAGGTTGTACGCAAAGTTGGAAAGGCTGGGAAGTAGGTAACGATGTCAATTAGCCAATCCCACAGTCGGCAGAAGCGGCGTCATCAACGGGTACGTCGTAAGGTAGTCGGTTCGCCGGAACGACCACGGTTGGCCGTGTATCGTTCCAATAAGCACATGTTTGCACAGTTGATCGACGATAGCCAAGGGGTGACGCTCGTTGCTGCGTCGACGCTTGAGGCCGATTTTGCGGGTAGCTCGACCGGCAACTGCGAAGCGGCGATCAAGGTCGGTAAGGTCATCGCCGAGCGAGCAGTCGCGCACGGGGTCACACAGGTTGTTTTTGATCGTGGTGGTTTTCAGTATCACGGTCGGGTTGCTGCGCTTGCGGATGCCGCACGCGAGGCGGGACTGGAGTTTTAGATGGCTGAAAGCCAGTATGAAGATCGCACCATCAAGGTCAATCGAGTATCGAAGGTTGTCAAAGGCGGTCGTCGCTTCTCATTCACGGCGTTAATGGTCGTGGGTGATGGCAATGGACGGGTTGGCATCGGTTATGGGAAGGCTAAAGAGGCGAGCATCGCCGTACAAAAGGGTACGGAGGAGGCACGTCGTAAGCTGATTTCGGTTCCTCTAGCTGGGACTACGATTCCTCATCCGATCATCGGGAGGGCCGGCGCTGGACGGGTTCTTCTCAAGCCAGCGGCTCCGGGTACCGGTGTTATTGCCGGTGGGGCGGCACGCCAGATTCTAGAGATGGCCGGGATCACCGATGTGCTTGCGAAGTCGCTCGGTTCCTCCAATGGCATCAACGTCGCTCACGCCACGATGGATGGCCTGGCCCACCTACTGAGTCCCGATCAGGTGGCGAGGGCTCGCGGGAAGTACCCGGATCAGATCGCTCCAAAGGGCATGCTCGCTTCGTATGAGGAGCGCAAGCGTCAACAGGAGGCGTCACATGGCTAAGGTAACGAGTGAAAAGCAACTACGGGTGCGTCAAGTCCGCTCCTTGATCGGCTCCAAGCCGATTCATAAGGGAACGCTGCGTGCGCTTGGACTCGGTCGTATTGGGAGAGAGCATGTGCTCCCGGACCGTCCCGAGATTCGCGGTATGCTGCGTAATGTACGTCACCTGGTAGTGGTCGAGGAGATTCAATGATTTATCTGCATGAGTTGGCCCCGAACGCGGGTGCTAAGACCCGCAAGCGCCGCGTTGGGCGCGGCATCGGTGGTAAGGGTGGCAAGACGGCTGGCCGTGGAACCAAGGGACAGGGGGCGCGCGATACGATTCCTGTGGGCTTCGAGGGTGGTCAGCTCCCCCTGACTCAGCGCATCCCGAAGCTGCGCGGCTTCGATAATCCTTTCCGTGTCTCTTACACCGTTGTCAATTTGGATCAGTTGACCGTCCTCTCCGAACGGGGAGTGACGACGATTTCGCCGGAGGCCCTTGAGGCAGCGGGGGTGATCCGCAAGGGTGCGCTAGTCAAGGTATGCGCGCGTGGCGCGATGAGTGCTCCCCTTGCGGTCTCGGCGCATGGATTCTCGAAGACCGCTCGCGAGCTGATAGAATCAGCTGGTGGATCCGTCACGGAGATACCGTTGCCCTATAAGTCAGGTCGTCGCCCTTCGTTGGGCAACGCCTTGATGAATCGGTAGTGAGCCAGGAGCGATTAGTAAGCTGATGCTGCAGAACTTTGTTAATATTTTTCGTGTGAAGGACCTTAGGAATAAGGTCCTTTTCACGCTTCTCATGGTGGGTATCTACCAGTTGGGGTCCAACATTCCGGTCCCCGGGGTGAGTTACTCGGCGATCCATGAGCTGGTGACGCAGTCACGGGGTGCGGGCATCTTTGGGTTTCTTGACCTGTTCTCCGGTGGTGCCCTCTCAAGGGCAGCCCTTTTTGGCCTCGGGATCATGCCCTATATCACATCATCGATCATCATTCAGTTGCTCACTGGGGTGATCCCCAAGCTGACGGAGTGGCGCGATCAGGGCTCTGCGGGTGAGCGCAAGATCACCCAGACGACGCGTTATCTCACGATTGGACTCGCCGTCTTGCAGGCGACAGGATTGGCCTTCGTCTTCCATAGCGGGCTCGGGGTCATCCTGGGCAACCAGAAGTCGCTTGATCTCATCCCCGATTTCACTATTCCGAGAGTGCTCTTCATTGTGCTCACCCTTACTGCTGGTACTGCACTGGTGATGTGGATGGCGGAGTCGATCACCGAACGTGGGGTTGGCCAGGGCATGTCGATCCTCATCTTCGCGAACGTCGTCAGCATCATTCCCTCAGGAGGGCGGCTCATCTTCGATCAGGCTGGAGCTTTTAAGTTCACGATCATCGTGATTGTGGTGCTCTTGCTCCTGGTTGCGATCGTCTTTGTCGAACAGGGACAGCGCCGTATCCCGGTCGTTTTCGCACGAAGGGTCGTCGGGCGTAGGATGTATGAGGGTGGGAACTCGTATATTCCGTTGAAGGTTAATCAAGCGGGAGTCATACCGATCATCTTTGCTTCGTCGATCCTTTACTTCCCAGTGCTGCTCTCCAACGTCATTCCCGTTGATAGCTTCCGTACGTTTGTGAATAATCACCTCCTGAACGCCACTAGCGGGTTCTACATCATCACCTATGGTCTCTTGATCATCGTCTTCACATTTTTCTATGTGACGGTGGCCTTTGATCCCTATCAGCAGGCAGAGATTATTCGGAAGCAAAATGGCTATATACCTGGGGTGCGTCCTGGTCAAGCAACCCAACAGTATCTTTCGCGAATTCTGAACCGTATCACCTTGCCGGGCGCGCTGTTCCTGGCCGCGATCGCGGTCATCCCGTCGATACTGCTCTCCGCCTGGCATATCACCTCGTTTCCCTATGCAGGGACGACCATCTTGATCGCGGTCATTGTCGCCCTCGAGACGGTCAAACAGATCAACTCCCAGCTCACCATGCGTAACTATAAGGGATTCTTGAAGTAAGATGGTCTCCGGTCACCCTCTCCGGCTCGTGCTGGTCGGTCGACAAGGGGCGGGGAAGGGTACCCAGTGTGTGAGGGTCTCACATCGGTATGCTATTCCTCACATCTCGACAGGAGATATGCTGCGGGCCGCGGTAGCGGCGGGTTCGCCCTTTGGTCAGCTGGCCAAGTCCTACATGGATCGTGGTGAGTTGGTGCCTGATTCGGTGATCAACGGTGTGATCGCTGAGCGGTTGGAACAACCGGATGCGCGCCTGCGTGGGTTTGTGTTGGATGGTTTTCCTCGCACCAAGGACCAGGCGATTGAACTCAACGCATTGTTAGCGCCGGCCTCGTTGCACATGGTGATCAATCTTGAGGTCTCGGTGGCGTTGGTACTACGTCGGTTGTCGTCGCGTCGTGTCTGTGCGGTCTGTGGGAGTATCTACTCTGATGAGCTGCCTCCCAAGACGGTGGGGATCTGTGATAACTGTGGTGGTGAGTTGGTACAGCGTGAAGATGACACCGAGGCCGCTATCCTCCGGCGTCTCGAAATCTATGAAAAAACGACGACGCCCTTGCTCGGATTCTATAGCGAGATGGGGCTCTTGGAGACGGTTGACGGGGTTGGTACTCCTGATGAGGTGCTGGGGCGCATCAGCGATGTCCTCGCAAAGCACGGGTTTTATGAAGGTGGTTGATTATGGTTCGCACAGAGGCTGAGCTCGCATCGATGCGCAAAGCGGGACGTGTGACGGCGGAGATGTTGGCGGCTTGCCGGAGCGCTATTCGTCCCGGCGTTACGACCGTTGACTTGGATCGGGCAGCGCGCGATGTCTTGGAGCGGCGTGGGGCGAGATCGAATTTCTTGGGTTACCATGGCTTTCCTGCAGTCATCTGCACCTCGCGCAACAACGTCATTGTGCACGGTATCCCGAGTGATGAGGAGGTGTTGCGGGAGGGCGATATCATCTCGATCGACGCCGGAGCCATCGTCGAGGGTTACCATGGCGATGCTGCCATCACGGTTGCGGTCGGAGAGGTGCCCGCACGCGTTGCGCGATTGATCGAGGTGACTGAGGCATCGCTGTGGGCAGGGATCGGCGAGATGGTGCAGGGCAACCATCTCCACGACATCGGTCGGGCGGTTGAGGAGGTGGCGCTTGGGGCCCATCTGGGTGTGATCCGCGACTATGTCGGCCATGGTATCGGAACGCAGATGCACGAGCCTCCGAATGTCCCCAACTACTGGCCTGGGCGACCCGGCCCGAAGCTGCGTGTCAATGAGGTGTATGCAGTGGAGCCAATGCTTACCTTAGGTGGCGAGGATACTGTGGTGTTGCCCGATGGTTGGGGTGTCGTCACCGCCGATGGAACATGGGCGGCGCACTTCGAGCATACGATCGCGATCACCGAAGAGGGGCCGGAGGTCTTTACCGTGCTTGACGACCTTCCCTGAGGTCCTTCCGATTATACTAGCAAGGTAGCTTTTTGCGCCCCGCGGCCTGTTGGCCGCGACATAACTGCTGTAGTCGTCAGATTCTGGCGTGTCTGGGTGATGTCAATCAGCGTGATCGGTAGGAGGATGAACTGGCGAAAGGAAAAGAGGACACGATCGTCCTTGAGGGTACAGTGGTAGAGCCACTTCCCAATGCGATGTTTCGTGTAGAGCTCGAGAATGGTCTCAAGGTGCTAGCCCATAGCTCTGGGAAGATGCGAATGCATCGAATCCGGATCTTGCCAGGGGATAAGGTCCAGGTTGAGTTCACGCCGTACGACTTAGCACGTGGTCGTATTACCTACCGGTACAAATAACGAGGTTAGAGGAATCAACGACGAAATGACGAGGAGACTCGGTGGACCGAGTCGCCCGTGTGGGGAGTTGGTTCAGTGATGGAAGGAGCACTATGAAGGTTCGACCCAGCGTCAAGCCGATCTGTGAGAAGTGCAAGTTGATTCGCAGAGAAGGTAGGGTCCTCGTGATTTGCGAGAACCCGCGTCATAAACAACGGCAAGGATAGATATGGCTCGTATAGCAGGAGTTGATATTCCAAGGGAAAAGCGAGTAGAGATCTCGCTTACCTATATTTTTGGTATCGGTCTTACCACGTCGCAGCAGATCTGTGCGGCAACTGAGGTGAGCCCGGATACTAGGGTGCGTGATCTGACCGATGACGAAGTGCTTCGGCTTCGTACCTACATCGACCAGAACTTGAAGGTTGAGGGT
Source organism: Ferrimicrobium sp. (assembly GCF_027319265.1). Lineage (NCBI taxonomy): Bacteria > Bacillati > Actinomycetota > Acidimicrobiia > Acidimicrobiales > Acidimicrobiaceae > Ferrimicrobium > Ferrimicrobium sp. The sequence continues at coordinate 14,649 of NZ_DAHVNP010000074.1, forward strand.
GACCTCCGCAGGGATGTCGACCAGAATATCAAGCGCAAGATCCAGATCGGATGTTACGCCGGTATTCGTCACCGCCGTGGGCTTCCGGTTCATGGACAACGGACGCATACCAATGCACGAACTCGCAAGGGTCCACGCAAGACGGTTGCGGGCAAGAAAAAGGTCAAGCGTTAAGTAGTTCACGCATTGGCGATTGATGAGATTCGCCAGCTGCGTTCTTTGAAGGGAGTTTCATGGCAAAGCCACGACCTGGAGGTAGGAGACCTCGTAAACGGGAGAGGAAGAATATAGCGCGCGGTGTCGCCTATATCCATTCCTCCTTTAACAACACCATTGTCACCATCACCGACCCCACCGGTAACGTTCTTGCGTGGGCGAGTTCGGGCAATGTGGGCTTCAAAGGTAGTCGCAAATCAACCCCGTTCGCCGCACAGGTTGCTGGTGAGACCTGCGCAAAGCGTGCGATGGAACATGGCGTGCGCGAGGTCGATGTCATGTTGAAGGGTCCAGGTTCTGGTCGTGAGACGGCTCATAAGGCGCTCGCATCGGCAGGTATTGAGATTCGGTCGGTGAGGGATGTGACGCCGATCCCGCACAATGGATGCCGACCAAAGAAGAGGAGAAGAGTGTAAGTGGCGCGATATACGGGGCCGGTCTGTCGGCTGTGCCGACGAGAGAAGACCAAGTTGTATCTAAAGGGCCCAAAGTGCGAGAGTGCGAAGTGCCCGATCACGGTCGGTCGGTTCCCTCCGGGGGAACACGGACGGGATCGGCAACGCCAGCCCTCCGAGTACTCGATTCAGTTGCGTGAAAAGCAGAAGGTTCGTCGTACCTATGGAGTGATGGGACGTCAGTTCTCCAAGACCTATGGGGAAGCTGCTAAACAGCGAGGTATCACCGGTGAGCGCCTGCTGCAACTGCTGGAGCTTCGACTCGACAATGTGGTCTACCGTGCGGGATGGGGGTCGTCGCGAGCACAGGCTCGTCAGTTCGTTCGCCACGGTCACATTCTGGTTGACGGGCGACGGGTGGACATCCCTAGCTATCGTGTCCGCGCGACGCAGGAGATCTCCTTGAAGGAGAGCTCACGCTCGCTCGCCGTGATCGAGTTCAACCGTGATATCGTCGCCCGGACAGCGCCCGCGTGGCTCGAGATGGCCCCATCGGGCTTCTCGGCACGGGTGTTGAATACGCCGTTGCGAGAGCAGATCGATCTCGATGTGCGAGAGCAGCTCGTCGTCGAGCTCTTCTCGAAGTAGCCGCGATAGTTGGCAGCTGAAGAGGGCCAACATGGTTAGTAGCGATGAAGTGACTAGTGAAATAAAGAGGAACGAGTAATGCTCATAATTCAGCGACCAAGAGTGGAAGAGGTAGGCGAGGAGACCGCTAATCGTCAGGTCTTCTCCGTAGGCCCGCTTGAACCGGGATTTGGTCACTCTGTTGGCAACGCCCTGCGAAGGGTGTTGTTGTCGTCGGTGCCAGGTGCTGCCATCACGCAGGTACGTTTTGATGACGCACTGCATGAGTTCACGACGATCGCTGGGGTGAAGGAGGATGTGATTGACATTATTCTCAACCTCAAGGACATCGTTCTGCGCTGCTATTCACCGGATCCCGTGACTATTCGGCTCGATGTGAAGGGTCCGGCAACCGTGCATGCGGGAGATTTTATGCTCTCGTCTGAGGTCGAGGTCGTGAATCCGGAGCTCTATGTGGCAACCGTCTCCGATAAGGGAAGACTCGCGTTGGACGTCGTCGTTGAGCAGGGCCGTGGCTACGTGTCTGCGGAGCGCAACAAGCGCACGAACACCATCGGAATCATTCCGATCGATGCTATCTTCTCTCCGATTCGCAACGCGAACTACGTGGTGGAGCCGGTGCGGGTTGGACAGGCCACCGATTACGATCAGGTCATCGTCGACGTTGAGACCGATGGTTCGTTGTCGCCCCGTGAAGCACTCGCGTCAGCCGCCGGTACGCTCACCGGCATCTTCGAGCTCGTCTCGGAGTTGGTAGCGGATGCGAGCCGTCTGGTGGTCGCTGATGAGGTGACGGCAGAGGAGCGGTCTCCCGACTTCGATCTACCGATCGAAGAGCTCGATCTCACCGAGCGACCGAGGAACTGTTTGAAGCGGGCACAGATCAACACGATTGGTGATCTGGTCGACCGAAGCGCCGACGATCTCTTGGCCATTACCAACTTTGGACAAAAGTCGTTGGATGAGGTGGCAGAGAAGTTGGCAGCACGAAATATGTCCCTAAGGAGTGATAGCTAATGGTACCCGGCCGTCCAAAACGAGGCAACCGTCTCGGGAGTGATGCATCCCATCAGCGAGCGATGCTCGCCAATCTCTGTGCATCGTTGATCGCTGCAGAGTCAATCCTGACCACCGATGCCAAGGCCCGTGCACTACGCCCGGTGGTCGAGAAGTTGGTGACGAAAGCCAAGAAGGGTGATCTCCACCAGAGACGACAGGTCATTGCGTTTCTCCGTGATGAGGACGCGACAAAGAAGCTGTTCGATGAGGTCGGGCCACGATATCAAAATCGACAGGGTGGGTATGTGCGGATTCTCAAGCGTGGGCCGCGTCATGGTGACGGTGCGCCCATGGTCGTGATTGAGTTCGTCTAACCACAGCCGGTGAAGTGGGCGCTGGTTCTCGCTTATGATGGATCGCATTTCCATGGTTCAGCGCCTCAACCGCAGGTAGAGACCGTCGTAGGCTCGTTACTACGGGCGCTCTCTCTACTCAAGATCGAGGTTGCCGATCTCGCCCTCGCAGGTCGGACCGACACCGGGGTGCATGCGCGGTTTCAGGTGGTTTCCCTGGCAACCTCCGGCCTCACCCCTGAGTCTTTTCCGCGGCTGCAGGCGATTTTGCCTGAGGGTATCTTTCTCCGCGCAGGGATGAGCGTACCTGAAGGGTTCCATGCCCGCCACTCTGCGCTCTGGAGGCAATACCGCTACCGTATTCGCAGGGCAACACGAGATCCACTCTTTCCGATGGCTTGGCCATTGGCGCAAGGCTTGGATATCTCCGCCATGATTGAGGTCGCTAATTGGCTCGGTTCCGTCGATGAGTTCGATGCGCTTTGTAAGGCCAACAGTGCCGGCGGCTACCGACGTCGACTCCATTCCATTGACATTGTCGAGGGTGAGGGTTTCATTGACATCTCAGTGGTTGGGGTGAGCTTCTGCCATCAGATGATACGACGCATTGTAGGTGCACTTGTCCAGGTTGGGCGCGGCCGATGGCCAGCTGCTCGTGTGGTAGAGGCCGTCGGGTCGCACGATCGCGCGCCACTCTGCGAGTTGGCCCCGTCCCGCGGTCTCTATTTATGGAGGATCGGTTACCAGCCGACCTGGGAGTGGGCGGCAAAAACCGTTTTTGATCGTGGTTTTGACCAAGACTGGGTAGTGATCGACAGGTTGGAGCTTCCCTTTCCCCTAGAATGGAGCGCCGAAGCTCCCTATGACCTGCAGCCGGTTCCAGCGCGAACATGGTATGCACGTGAGCCGGATTTGAGTGAGCCGGATTTGAGTGAGAAAGAGTAAGTATGAAGACGTTTGTAACCACGACCGCTACGGTGGAGCGTGACTGGTGGGTAATAGATGCGCAAGGCTTACGTTTGGGTAGGCTTGCTACGGAGGTGGCGAGCCTTCTCAAGGGTAAACACAAGCCATATTTCGCCCCATATCTGGACTGCGGCGATCATGTCGTGGTGATCAACGCCGACAAGATCCAACTGTCCGGCGCGAAGGCGGAGAAGAAGGTGTACTACCACCACTCCGGCTACCCAGGCGGTCTGCGCGAGTCCAAATTTCTGGAGATGATGGAGAAGCACCCAGAGCGGGCGGTCGAACTTGCCATCAAAGGTATGCTGCCCAAGAATCGCTTAGGGCGCCAGATGTTCCGCAAGCTCAAAGTGTATGCGGGCCCGAGCCACCCACACACGGCTCAGCAGCCGACCGTGCTCGATCTCAGTAATCGCATCAAGGCCTCGTAAGGAGCGAAATGACTACACCTTTGACACAGTCGACTGGTAGGCGCAAGACGGCGACTGCGAGAGTGCGGTTGGTTCCCGGCAACGGTGCTGTGGTGATCAATGGCAAGGAGCTACGCACGTATGTGACCTCAGTATCGCAGCGGGGCCAGCTGGTTGAACCGCTGAAGCTGGTAGAGCTTGACGAGGTCTATGACGTCTATGCCACCGTCGATGGTGGCGGGATCGCTGGTCAGGCGGATGCCATCCGACTCGGTTTGGCACGTGCCATCATCGAGTTGCACCCAGAGCACCGTGCCGCCCTGAAGAAGGAGGGCATGTTGACCAGGGACGCCCGCAAGAAGGAATCCAAGAAGTACGGTCTAAAGAAGGCTCGTAAGGCTCCTCAGTATTCGAAGCGGTAAATGCTCCGCTTTGGAACCGATGGGATTCGCGGTCGCGCGAATCGGGAGCTCACTATGGAGGTCGGTTATTGGCTGGGGGTTGCAATCGCTCACGCGATACAGCCCCCAGCCTTTGTCATCGGGCGAGATACTCGCGAGTCAGGGTACTGGCTGGCCCAGGCGGTAAGCCTCGGGATCGCATCGGCGGGGGTTGATCTTATCGATGGTGGGGTGTTGCCGACGGGGACGCTCTCCTGGGTGGCCCGCACGCTCAGCCGCCCGACGGTGGTGATATCGGCCTCCCATAACCCTTACTTCGATAATGGAATCAAGGTCTTCAACGAACAGGGGGCTAAGGTCTCAGCCGAGGTCGAACGGACGATTGAAGGTCATCTCGCGCGGTTCTTGGGGGGGCAACGGCCTGCATTCGGTGAACTCGGTCGTGTTGAGCATCGCTCCTTCGATGAGGCGTATGTCGATTGGGTCCTCGATCGTCTCGGTCCAGTCACACATCCGTTGCGCGTGGTCATCGATGGTGCCAATGGAGCAGCCTGGCGATTGGGACCGCTGTTGATGTCCCGCCTCGGTGCAGAGGTCGTTACCACCATTGGCGACCGTCCGAATGGGCGTAACATCAACGATGGAGTTGGTGCCTTGCACCCTGAAGTCTTGGCCCGGCTTGTGGTCGACAATGAGGCCGACCTTGGTCTCTGCTTCGATGGCGACGCTGATCGTCTGATTGCGGTCAGCGAGTCAGGGACGGTCGTCGATGGCGATGAACTGCTGATGCTCTTCGCGCTCTATTTGCAGCAACGCCATGCGCTTGCACACAGCGCTTTGGCGGTCACCGTCATGAGCAACCTTGGCCTTGAGCGAACCTTGGCCAGACATGCCATCTCTGTTGTCAGGACTGACGTCGGTGATCGACAGATCGCCACGGCAATGGTGCAGGGGGAGCTCTCTCTGGGTGGTGAGCAGAGTGGGCATATTATCGTACACGACCTTGGTCCTACCGGTGATGGGCTGATCTCCGGAGCGCTATTGTTGCACGCGCTCGCAGACTGGGACGGATCGTTGGATCGTTTCCGTGCCCAAGAGGTGGTACGGTTTCCGCAGATACACCGTCAAGTCAAGACCGAGGTGCGCGACCGCATCCTCTCGGAGGCTGATTTCTTGGAGTTGGTTGCCGAGGTCGAGGCTGAGTTGGGATCTGATGGAAGAGTGGTCTTGCGCCCAAGCGGTACTGAGCCCGTGTTCAGGATTCTTGTCGAAGCAGCGGATGTCGGGGTCGCCCAACGCTTGGCCGATCAGCTCGTTGCAAAGGTGGAGGTCGTCACCGGACGGCTCATGTCGATCTAAAGGAGGTCTTGTCATGTGTGGGATCGTTGGAGCGGTGGGGGCCGAGCTGGATCTTGTCTCGATTTTTGAGGGGCTCCGTCGGCTTGAGTACCGGGGCTACGATTCGGCTGGAGTGGCGATCATCCATCACGGTGAGCTTGAGGTGGCGAAGGCATCGGTAGCCCGTGAGTCAATGGGCGTCCTAGCGGATTGGTTGACAGCTCAGCCTTTCACTACGGGTCAGGTGATGGTGGGGCATACTCGTTGGCCGACGCATGGAGCACCGACCCTAGCGAATACGCATCCTCACCTGGACTGCACAGGGGATATCGCTGTTGTGCACAATGGCATCATCGAGAATTTTCGCGAACTGCGTCAAGCCCTGCTTGAACGGGGACACGTGTTCCGCTCTGAGACCGATTCTGAGGTGATCGCGCACCTTTTGGAGGAGGCTTTGCGCGATGGCGGGCGTCCCGCTGATGCCCTTGGCGCGGTTTTTTCGCAGCTCATTGGGCATATGTCGATCGTCGTTGCGTTGCGTTCGTATCCGGGACTCCTTCTTGGTGTGCGTCGAACGTCTCCGTTGCTCGCTGCGAGCAATGCACAGCAATCCTTTTTCGCCTCGGATGCGCCTGCCTTTCTTTCCCTTGCGGATCAGTTCTATGAAGTGCCCGAGGAGGTGGTGGTGGTCCTGGGCGAGGGAGTCGAGGGTGACGGGGGAGTGGCACTGGCGACGTTAGAGCCACTCGCGATCGAGTGGAGTTCACAGGATGCTGTGCTCGATGGCTTTGCGAGCTACTACGAGATGGAGTTGCATCAGTCGCCCGAGGCCTTCTACGATACGGTCTCAGCGTTGATGACACTTGACCATGAGGCGGTGGTCGATCAACTCTTGATCGACTCCTATGAACTTCGGCGAGTCCGCAAGGTGGTCATCATCGGATGCGGTACGAGCTATCATGCTGGACTGGTAGGCCGTTACTTGGTCGAGCATCTTGCGCGGATCCCTGTCGAGGTCGATGTCGCCTCCGAGTACCGCTACCGTGATCCAATCCTTGATGCGGATACCCTGGTGGTCGGCATCAGTCAGTCAGGAGAGTCGCTCGAGACGATCACCGCTCTGCGCGAATGTATGGCCAGTGGTGCGCGCACCATCGCTATCACCAACGTGATCGGTAGCCAGTTGAGTCGAGTCGCTGACGCCGTGCTCTACACACGGGCAGGTCCCGAGATCTCTGTTGCGTCGACGAAGACCCACCTCGCCCAGATCGGAGCGCTCGGGATGTTGGCCATCTATCTCGGCGAGTTAAAAGGTGTCCTCTACCCGGAGGAGTCCAAGCGACGCCGGCAAGAGCTCCTAGCGATGACCGAGCTCCTGCGCATGACGGTACAACGGCAAGAGAGCTGGCGTGCCGGCATGGCTGAGTATCTTCATCGGGAACGGTTCTTCTTCATCGGGCGTAACCTTCTCTATCCGGTGGCCATGGAGGGGGCATTGAAGATGAAGGAGTTGAGCTATATCGCGGCTGAGGCGTACCCTGCGGGCGAGCTCAAGCACGGCCCGATTGCGATGCTCGACGAGCAGGCAGTGGTCGTGGCGCTTCTTGGCAAGGATCGTCTTCACGAGAAGATGCTCTCCAATCTTGAGGAGGTTCGAGCGCGAGGTGCCAAGCTCGTCGTCGTGGCCGTCGATGGCGACACGAGTCCGACCGATCTCGCTGACACCATCCTCCGGGTGCCCCAATCCGATGCGCTCTGGTCACCGCTATTGATGGTCCTACCCTTGCAGGTGCTAGCTGGTTGGATGGCACAGATACGCGGATACGATCTCGATAAGCCCCGCAACCTCGCCAAGACCGTCACCGTTGAATGACGTCGTCGATCAACTCGGCGAGGATCGCGAGCGAGTGGGCAACGCTAAAGTCACGACGGATGCCTTGATGATCGATGGCCGGCGGTGCACTAAGGACTGTTTCAACGGCGGCGGCAAAGGAGTTGGCGTCGGTGGGTTCGGTGATCGTCGCACCGTAGGGGGCGAGTTCACGTAGCCCGCCGAGGCCACTAATGATCGTGGGAACGCCAAGTGCGAGTGATTCCAGGGGAACGAGACCCAAACCCTCAGGTCGCGTGGAGGGTGCAAGGATGGCCGACGCGGCGGCCATGCGTGTGGCGAGCTTTGTGCTGGAGTCGATTCGGGGTGCCAGCGTGCATCGGCTCGAGGCCTCGATACGTGCCACGAGGGCACGGTGTTCGGGGGTGGGTTCGGTCCAGGGGGAAAAGTTCGCCAGGAAGACCGTCATTGACCTTGGGTGAGCAAGCCGTTCAACGGCGGCAATGGTCTCTTCGACCCCCTTCTTGACCAGCAGCCGATTGGGAAACAATAACCGCTGATCTGATCCATTCCACGGTGGACCGCAGAGAAAGGCTGGATCCACAAAGGGTGGCAAAACCCGGGGAAGCGAGGTGAGTCCGAGATGCTGCTTTGCGTGATGGGCCAAGAAGAGCGATACCGTCGCGACGGTGACCTGGCCAGGAATTGAGGCTGACCCCAATGCGAGTGGTCGTGGTTCCCCGGTAGTCGGGGTCCATGCTTCAACGGTGTTATGGAGGATGAGCACCGTCGGCTTGTCGATCTGGTGGGTCCATTCGGGTCGGTTGTTGATCACTACCACATCGCAGGACTCTACGACTTGAGCGAGGGGCAGACGGCTGTGGTAGGTGGCTTGCGATCCATCATCAAAGCGTGAGACCAGGACGGAGTCGTAACCGTCGAGTCCGGCAGCCCAACCGGTAACGAGTCGTTCAAGTCCACCTGCACTTGGTGTCAGGGGTGCGAGTTCCGTGCCGACAAAACCGATACGTCGAGGTGATGCCATGAATGCAGCGTAGACTCACCAGGCGGTCAGTGTGAGCCTATTTCGTTTGTTATCGAGTTTCGCGATACACTAATGGCAGTTATGATCACTCCAGAGCAGCGCCGAATCGACCCCAACTACCTCATCACGCTTGCGCTTGTCGCCGAGACACACAACCTCTCCGACGCAGCGAAGGAACTTGGCATTTCGCAACCGGGTGTCTCCCAACAACTCAAACACCTCTCGGATGCGGTGGGTCAACGGCTGCACGTCCGCTCTGGACATGGAGTGGAGCTCTCGATTGCTGGCCAGGATCTTGCCCGTCGTGCTCGCGAGGTCTATCGTGCCTATCGCGGTGTTCTCGACTATGTCGACAGCGTGGCAAAGGGCAACGATGGACTGCTGCTGATCGCGGCTTCGAATACGGTATCGGCTTATATTCTCCCACGCTGGCTCGTGCGGTATCGCACAAAATTTCCTGGTGTTGATCTGCGTACACGGTCGCTCAACTCATCCGAGGTGACGGAGTTGGTGATTGCTGGCGAGTTTGAGGTGGGGGTCATCGAGTCTCCATCTGAGGAGCTGCCCGAGAACATGCTCGAGATTATGGTGGGTGGAGATCATCTGGTGTATGTGGTGCGACCAGAGCTCCTCGGTGCGCTTCCGAACCAGATGCTCGGATGGGGCGAGGTGTCACGCATCCCGTTGATCCTTCGCGAGGCGGGCTCCGGTGTGCGACGTGCCACGGAGGAGGCCCTCGGGGCCAGTGGATTAGCGCCGCGTTTGGCGATCGAGTTGGCCGGCGGTGAGGCGGTCAAGGAGGCGATTCTTCAGGGCGTTGGCGGTGGGTTCCTCTCCTCGCTCGCGGTGGTGCGAGAGGTCGCTGCGCACGAGTTGGTTCGGGTAGAGATTCGCGAATTGGCACCGATAGCTCGGCGATTCAGGATCATTTCGCGGGCTCGAGAGACACTTTCGACGCCGGCTGCACGGTTTGTGGAGACGGCGGAGATGGTCGGGGCACCTGAGATCGAGTGAGAATCCGCACCGGCATCGACGCCGTTGAGGTGCCTCGGTTTCGAGTCGCCCTCGAGCGTACTCCTCAGATCGTTGAGCGCCTCTTCACGCAGGCGGAGTTCGATTCTGTATCCGGGCGTCCAGAGAGCCTCGCCGCTCGTTTTGCGGTCAAAGAGGCGACGATGAAACTGCTAGGGGTGGGCCTAGGGTCGGTGCGGTTCCAGGAGATCGAGACCCTGCGGCTGCCCTCTGGAGCGCCTGTTCTGAAACTGTCGGGAGGCGCAGCCCAACGCGCTGGAGATGGTGGCTTTGTCGAGTTTTCGTTGAGTTTAACGCACACCAAGATGCTTGCGATTGCCCATGTGGTTGCGCTAATCGAGGAGTAATGGTCGACGGCTAGGCTCATGTGACGGAGTTGAGTCGGGAGGTCGTTGTCGTGGATCCAGTAGTCTCAGTAGCAGAGGTCGCGAAGTTTGATCGCGAATTAGCGGAACAAGGGGCGACGTCTGCGGTGATCGATCGGGTGGGGTATGCACTCGCACAGACGGCGATCTCACTCCTCGGTGGGACCTATGGCCGTCGCGTGCTGATCGTCGCTGGGCGTGGTAACAACGGGAACGACGGGCGGAGCATGGGGCGCCATCTCAACCGACTCGGGGTGTCGACCCTGGTGGTCGAGCCCGAGGCGATGCCGCTGCTCTCGATGGGTCCCCAGCCAGATCTCGTGGTTGATGCGATCCTTGGAACGGGTCTGACTCGGCCCTTTGACCCACCAAAGTTGCCTGACGGGGTCCCAGTACTCTCCGTTGATCTTCCTTCTGGGATCTCCGCTGACACCGGAGAACTCGTCGGCGAGGCGATCTATGCAGACTACACCGCGGTTATCGGTGCGCTCAAGTTTGGTCATCTTTTTGGGCCAGGTCGTGAGCGCTCGGGTCGGCTGGTGCGTATCCTCCCAGAGCTGCGTCCTGTGGATTCGCGTTGCTATCTGGTGACAGCCCGTGATCTTGGCGCTGTCATCCCAGAGGTGCCCGCCCAGAGTCACAAGTGGTCGGCGGGTGTCATGGTCGTTGGCGGTTCAGCTGGTATGCGTGGTTCAGCAGGCTTTGGTGCGGGAGGCGCAATGGCGGTTGGTGCGGGGATGGTGCACCTGGTGACGCGGGCTGAGCCGAGTGAGATGATCGATCACCCGAGCGAAGTCGTCGTCGATCGGCTCGAGTCCTACTTTGCGGAGCCGGTCGTCGCCGCCTCCAGACGCTTTCGTTCCATCGTGCTGGGGCCGGGCCTTGGGGGTTCCCTGCAGATTGGGAACTTCGTTCGCCGTCTTCTGGTCGATACGGACTGCCCGATCGTTCTCGATGCGGATGGGTTGACCTGTTTTCGTGACACGGCAAACCTTGCTCGAACGCTCACACGCCGGCGAGCTCCGACCATTTTGACACCGCATCATGGTGAGTTTGAACGTGTTTTTGGTCCGATCGAGGGCTCCCCAGTCGTAGCCTGTTCGCAGGCGGCCATCGATACCGGTGCGGTCGTCCTTTTGAAGGGATCACCGACGATCATCGCTGATCCATCGGGTGCGGTCGCCCTGTCAGCTGTTGGAACGGCCAAACTGGCGAGCGCCGGGACTGGTGATGTGCTCGCTGGAGTCATCGCCGGGCTCCTTGCACAAGGGATGTCTGCTTATGAGGCCGCCTGGGTTGGGGCCTACCTACACGGCGCGGCTGGTGCGGGTGTGGCCACCGGCAAAGTGACGGCGACGTCGCTTGTTGAGGCCATCGCACGCTATTACGGGAGTCTCAATTGCGTGTCGCCCGCGCAGGAATTGCTTCGGTGATCACCTCCTCGCGTCGACCGACCTATGCCGAAGTCGATCTGGTGGCGGTACGTGAGAACGTCGCGCGTCTCCATTCCCTCGCACGGAGTGCCAACGCACGGGTCCGGCTTGGCGCGGTGGTGAAGGCTGATGCCTATGGTCATGGTGCCGAGAGGGTCTCCGCTGCCGCGGCTCTGGGTGGCGCTGACGTCTTTTTTGTGGCCACTCTCGACGAGGCGATCGCGCTGCGTACACACCTCGGGCAGTTGCCGATTGTGCTCCTTGGAGAGCCGGACCCCTCTCTGCTTGGTGAGACCATCAGACATCGGATCACCCCTACGATCCATACGACCAAGACCCTCACTTCGATGATCGAAGAGGTAGAGGCGCTCTCTCGGCGTGATCGCGCCCAGTATGAACCGACTCTGCAACTCGAAGTGGAGACTGGTCTGCATCGATTGGGCAGCGAGGCGGGCGAGGTCCTCATCATGGCCCAGGCGGCCCAGGAGGCCGGTATCGGGGTGACGGGGATCTACTCGCACTTGGCCAGGGCAGATGAAGGAGAGCCCGGCGAAGAGAGCGTGCTCGCGCAGGTTGTGCGTCTTCAAGAGGTCTATCAGGGTGTGGTCGGCGTGCTTGAGGTACCGCCACTGCTACATCTTGCCAATACCGCAGGCCTCATCAACTACCCACAGACCGGTTTTGATCTGATCCGTCTCGGGATCGGCATGTACGGTTATGGTGTCAGCGAAGTCGCCGTCCGACCAGTGCTGCGGCTCGTGAGCCGGGTAACGAGGCTCCATCAACTCGACGAGGCCAGTGGAGTCTCGTACGGGCATCGGCGCTGGTACCCCGCGGGGACGTCGATCGCGACGATTCCCATCGGCTACGCTGATGGGTTTCGCCGTGGACTCTTCGAGGCTGGTGGTCAGGTGTTGATCCGAGGAACGCGTCATCCCCTGGCCGGCGTGGTGGCGATGGATCATCTGATGGTGGCTGTGACGGATTCTTCAGTTGTGGTCGGTGATGAGGTCGTGCTGATCGGTGCACAGGGTTCGGAGTTTATCGGAGCTGATGAACTCGCCACTCGCCTCTCCACCATCAGTTATGAGATCCTGACTGGTATCAGCGATCGTGTCCCGAGGAGGTATCGTGGCTGACTCCATTGCACTCCTGCGCGCACAGGCGCTCGTCTGTCAGTCGTGTGGGTTGGCCGAGACCCGTACGCAGGTCGTGGTCGGTGAGGGTGAGGTACCTAGTGACCTGATGATCATCGGAGAGGGTCCTGGGGCGCGGGAGGATGAACTGGGTCGCCCCTTTGTAGGAAGGTCAGGGAAGCTTCTGGATCGGTTGATTCAGGAGGAACTTGGGCGCACCCGAGACCAGCTCTATATCACCAATGTCGTGAAGTGTCGCCCTCCAAACAACCGCGATCCCCTGCCCGACGAGATGCATGCCTGTGCCCCATGGCTTGAACGTCAGATCGTGTTAGTGCAGCCGCGGGTCATACTCCTGCTTGGCAAGACCGCCGCCTCTCGTGTCCTTGGTGTGACGGGGTCGTTGGCTGCGGTGCGGGGTCGCGGGCATGATCGCAACGGCGTCATCGTCATCCCGACCTATCACCCCGCCTACGTCTTGCGAGGTGGGGCTACGCGCCTGACGGAGATGCGAGTGGATTTTGCACGGGCTCGCGTAACACTTGCTGGAGGGTTGCGTGCGACGTGAGTTGGCAACGCCCGCGGAGATGGTTGCGTTTGGTCGCCGGTTTGGAACGACGTTGGTCGCCGGTGACCTCATTCTGTTGACGGGGGAGTTGGGCGCGGGTAAGACCACCTTTACCCAGGGGGTGGCCGATGGCCTCGGTATCGAGAGGCCGGTGACCTCTCCGACCTTTGTGACCGTGAAGTGCTATTCCCTTGCACAAGGAGGCGAGCTCTACCACGTCGATCTCTACCGCGTGCATGACCCTGACTACCTCCAGGACCAAGGTATCCTGGAGGAGCTGGATCGGGGCGCGATCGTGATTGTCGAGTGGGCAGAACATGGACGTGTACTCGAAGAGTATGAACGCCTGGCGATTACCATCATGGTCCAAGAGAGTGGGCGCATGATGGAGTTTGAGGGAACACCTGATTGGCAGGAGCGTCTGCGATGGCTACGTTGAATACCCCATTGACCATTTTGGTCGATTGTGCGACTCGTCCCGGGCGGATTGTCGCTCGTCGGGACGGGACGGACAGCGAACGATTCATAGGTGATCGTCCACTTGGCACGCTCGCGAGTACCGTTGAAGAACTCACCGAGGGCGATGCTATCGCGTTACTGGCGCTGGTAACTGGTCCAGGGCCACTGTTACCCTTGCGCAGCGCGGCGGCTTTTGTACGCCTTCTGGCCTGGTCGAGGGGGGTTCCCGTCGTGAGTTTCCGATCGCTCGATCCGTTGGCTCAGGACCTTGCGAGCGTTCTGGGTGCGACACAACGTGGCCTCATCCTTGAACCGCTGGGCCGCAACAAGATACTCCAGGTCGAGGTTCGTGCGGGCCAGGTCCAGGCGATCGATCATGTACGTGTGCTAGCTCCGGCTGATCTGTCGATTGAACCTCATGATCTGGTAGCCGGTCAGTTGCGTGAGGAGGGGCGCCGATGGGGTGCGGAACTCTTTGAGGCGAAGCACAATTTGGTGGACTACGCGGTCACACGCTTCCGGCGCGGGGCGGTGAGCGATCTTGGAGATCTACGTGCCTGGTATGTGAAGGATTCTGGTGTTCGACGGGGTTTTGACGTGCGCTTAGCTGATGGGTCAATCGGTAGGGTCGGTCGCCAATCATGACCGTGCGTATCATGGCGATGCAAGAACAACACCTCGATGAAGTGGTACGGATCGAGCAGGAAATCTCCGGCATTCCTTGGAGCCGGCGACTCTTTGAGGAGGAGATTACTCGAGGCAAAGATCGGCGGTACCGCGTTGCGGTCACGGAGGAGGGTGACCAGCTGCTGGGCTATTTGGGCATGCTCTACATCATCGACGAGGCACACATAGCCACCGTCGGGGTGGATCCTCATCACTGGGGCCACAAGGTGGCGACCCGCCTAGTCCTCGATGCGCTTGACGCCGCCCGTGTGGAGGGAATCAAGGACTGCACGCTAGAGGTGCGCGCCCATAATGACCGTGCCAAACGCCTCTACCAGCGCTTTGGTTTTGCTCCGGTGGCGCTCCGACGAGCGTACTACCATGACAACGGCGAGGATGCGATCATCATGTGGCTCTATGATCTTGATGCTCCTGGTGAGTTGGCCCGGCGTCGGGGGATCACTGAGACGCTCGCCCAGGATGGGCAGATCCATGATTGAGAACCCCATCAACACTGTCAGCACACAAGCTCCCAGCATGCAGCTACGACTTGTCGACGCTGGTGTCATCTTGGGTATCGAGACTTCATGCGATGAGACCGCGGTGGCGGTACTATCGGGGACGACTGTGCTCTCGTCGATTATTCAATCCCAGATCGAAATTCATGCATCGTTTGGCGGGGTGGTGCCTGAGTTGGCTGCGCGTGCTCATGATCACGCGATCCTCACGACGATTCGCACCGCCCTCGATGAGGCACATCTGGGCCTCGATCAACTCGACGCGATAGCGGTGACCAACGGTCCTGGCCTGCCTGGAGCGCTGATGGTGGGAGTCGGAAGTGCCCAAGGCCTCGCGCTCGGAAGACATCTTCCACTCTATCCAGTGGATCATATGGAGGGTCATCTGTTCGCGGCGGCTCTCGAGGCGCCGGTTGAGCTGCCGGCGTTGGTGCTACTCGTCTCTGGCGGGCATACCGAGATGATCAGAGTGGAGGCGCCTGGTGTGTATCGACTGATCGGAAGGACTAAGGATGACGCAGCCGGTGAGGCCTTTGATAAGGTGGCTCGTCTGTTGGATCTCGGCTACCCAGGAGGGCCAGCGATTGAACGAGTGGCTCAGGAGGCGCCGGTACCGAGTATCAGTTTTCCTCGCGGGTTGCGGGGTGAGGGACTTGACTTCTCCTTCTCGGGTTTGAAGACGGCGGTGATGTCGTTCGTGAGGACGCATCCTGAGGTGGGGGCGGTTGAAATTGCGACCGCATTCCAGATCGCTGCCGTAGATGCGCTGGTGATCAAGGTCGATCGCGCGCTCTCTCTTGCACCCTATGCGTCGGTCGTGCTCGGTGGTGGCGTCGCTGCTAACGAACTGTTGCGTACCAGGATCCGCCAGGTCGCCGCTGATCGCGGTATCGTTGGGGCGATTCCCGCGAAGCGATACTGCACCGATAACGGAGCGATGATCGCTGCTGCTGCTGCCTTTCACCGTTCGATGGGGGATCCAGGTGTCAGCGCCGTCGATGCAGATCCGGGGCGCACCCTTATCGAGGGTGTGTAGACGCAGAGAACCTTGGCAGCGACTTCGCATGATGCTTGCTGCTCTATCTGGGTTAAGCGCGTTCTCTGTTGCGAGAAAACTTGCCTGTGAGGATGGAAGTTAGCACTCGAGGCACTAGAGTGCTAGTTGGCCAATAGGTGGCAAGTTAACTCAAACAAGGAGGCAAAACAGAATGAATCTCCATCCCTTAGAGGATCGGATCGTGGTCCGTCCAGCAGAGTCCGAAGAGC